>JAYSPO010000431.1:0-17340 GCA_043722015.1 Candidatus Kuenenia sp.
CTCTGATGCCGCCAAAGTTCCAGATACCATTTCCAAGGCAATTCCATGCCTCTGGAAGTTAATCTGGGACAGTCGAAGTAGACAGATTTCGCTGAAATCTGCTGGCCCGACTTCGGCGAAGTCGGCCAACATGCGTCGGCCCTAAATTGATGCGTCTCCAAAAATCTTCTCGGGAACATACAACTCTCAACGTTCGCGGAGCAGGCGTCCGAATCAGCTATGGCTCATTAAAGACATTTCGTCCACCGACAATTGTGGCAACAGGTTGAAATACCGGTCGCGGCGTGGGGTGTGATGCCTCTTCGGGATTGATCCCGGAGATGCGAAAGACTGTCAGGCGCGCCGACTGTCCTTCCTGCAGAAATCCACTGCGCGCATCAAGTAGCGTGGCAGGTCGGGTTGAGGCGAGGTTCCATGCGGCGTGTAACGGAACATTGCAGGCGGACATAAAGCGGGCAACGCAGTCCCCGGTCGTGACGCTGGAGCCTGCCAGAAATTGCGTTTGTCCGGCGACGACAATTCGACCGTCATCCAGAACTTCGACTTCCACAGCTCCGGTTCGATAACGTCCCACCGGGCATCCACCAAAACCAGAGACGTCCGACGTCAGAATGAGTCGGTCAAGCGACTTACATCGAACGATGCAGTTCAACATCGCCTCTGGCACATGCCAGCCGTCAGCGATCACACTGCACGTCAATCGGTCGTCGGCAAGTTGAGGCCAGAAGACGTTGTGATGACGAGGAATCAGCGCTGCACAACCGTTCCCCAGATGCGTCCCCAGCGTGGCACCGGCATCGATGGACGCTGCAATTTCGGCTGGAGTTGCAGCCGTATGGCCAATCGAAATATGAACTCCCGATTTCACAATTTGTTTCACGACATTGATTGCGTTTGGCACTTCCGGAGCAACTGTCACGATGCGTACCAGATTTCCGGAGACTTGTTGCCATCGGCAGAATTCTGAAAAGTCGGCAGGTCGGACATGCTCCAACGGATGCGCTCCGCGCGGCCCGTCTTCCGGAGAAATCCATGGGCCTTCGACGTGGCACCCAACAATGACCTGACGCAGCAGGAGCGATCGGTCTCGGGCAGCTCGAATCGTTGCCAGGCCGTGCTCAATTGCAGCCGCTGAATTTGTGATCAGAGTCGGCAGGCATTGCGTGATTCCGCGTTCCAGATACCAGTGGATTACTGTTTCCACCTGGTCCGTTGTCAGCGTTTCGCTGCTGAACCAGATGCCTTTGAATCCATTGACCTGGAGATCACAAAGCCCCGGTCCAACGATCGGCAGTTCGCGGCGCTCTTCCTGCGAAATCCCCAGCGGCACGACGGACGCAATTCGCCCGTCACGGAGGGTGATTCGTATCGGTTGCAACGTATCAAATCGGCGAGCTGTAATGATCGTCATGGCAAACAGTCGCTATTTCGGCGGGCGTATGTACAGGGCTTTGCAGTCTTCGTGACGCGTGCCGTTTTCATCGGTGACGGAAAACTTTTCCGGCCCCCACATCGTGACGCCCGCATGACGTCCGTCTTTGGCGAGCAGATAGAAGCTCAAACCGAAATCCGGCCGACCGTCTTTGTCGCGCAATCGCGGCTCGGTTGTCTTTGCGACGCGCCGCAGGACCTCCATCCCGGCGTCCTCCGGTGACGCCCCGTTTCGCATCAATTCAACCGCTGCAAACGAACACAAATTCTGCAGATTTGCTTCACCTCGCCCCGTGCTTCCGCAGGAACCGATTTCATTGTCGCAGTACAAACCCGCACCGATGATGGGAGAATCGCCAACGCGTCCCGGGATCTTAAATGCAAGGCCGCTTGTGGTCGTTGTGCAGGCAAAGTCGCCAACCCCTGTCATGGCAGCACAATGAATTGTCCCGGTCGGACGCCGAAACTTCATGAGGGACAGATTGGCCGCGATTTTCGCATTCCCGGTCGTCGAAGATTCGCCGATTGGAATCGAGCGGCTGCGGAAGAATTCGGCAACCGGAACATCCTTTTCGTCCAGATCAGGAATCCAGTCATCCTTGTCACTCAGTGTTTCCTTCCAACGCAACCAGATTTTTCGAGACAGTTCAGTCAGCAGATTTTCTTCGGGAAACCCGTGTGCCTTTGCAAAGTCGAGAGCACCGGCACCGACCAACAGCACATGGTCTGTGCGACGCAGGACCTTCAAAGCCACCTGCGCCGGGTGGCGAATGTTTTGCAGCGAAGCCACCGCACCAGCTCGATGTGTTGGTCCGTGCATCACGGCGGCATCAAGTTCGACAATGCCGCGTTCGTTCGGCAATCCGCCATAGCCCACACTGGTGTCGTTTGGGTCGTCCTCGACAATTCCTACTCCTGCTACGACGGCATCCGCCGGGTCGGATCCCGCCAGGATCATTTCGTACGCTTTTTTGGTGGCCTCGAGCCCATTGGCAGAAGATACGACTTTGACTTTACCAGCAGACGCGCCTGACGAATTGGCTACAGCAGCCGTTGACGTCGATGTTGCCCCAACTGCCATCGCCGCCACACCCGCCACATGCATAAAAGCTCGACGCGACACATCTGACATTGGTTCTTACTCCATCGTTTTCTGGCGGGAGGACTGTGACTATGACTTTACGGAGGGCCTACAGCCTCCGCAGTGAGACTGACAGGCGGGATTTTCGAACGGATCAGGAATGCTTATACTCAGCGCGGCCAGAAATGAGTCCGGCGAGCGGAGTGGCGTGAGCCCTCCGGTACCTCGTTTTGTACCGGCAAGCTGACGCATGCCGCTCGCCAATTCTCTCAATAATGACCACAATGACCACATGGAGAATAATGCCAACCTCGCTATCGTGGAGGTTAAACATTTCGTCAAGGACCACAAGCTGCGGCCCGGCATTCAAGCAAATTTCAATGGAACAATGTTTGCATATTCTCGCAGTCGTTTTTTGGTCACTGCCGGATTGGCAGGAAGTTATAGGCTTCGTGTCATTCCCGATGGATGGATAATGCCAGGGCCAACTCGGTCAGCTCGATTGCAATCTGCAGGAAACTCGGGACGATGCCGCATTAGTGATTTGTCAACGTTAAATCTTTGGCTTTAGAAAAGGCGTCCGGAACCAATAGTGCGGAGCACCCTCTGGGCCATTTGGCTATTGGTTCCTGACCCCTTTTTCAAGCTAGACAACAGTCGCACGAGGAAGTCATTTGATGAGTTCGTCGCCAAAGGCGTCACCTGACGTCATGATTGAAGCTCGTGGTTTGAGCAAGTTTTATGGTGAATTTGCTGCCACGCGAGACGTTACGTTTTCTGTCCCACGAGGTCAGATCTGTGCATTTCTGGGCCCCAACGGTGCTGGAAAAAGCACCACGATGAAATTGCTGACAGGATTCCTTGCACCCAGCCGAGGCGAGTCCTTTCTTGCCGGAATCAATGTGGGCACAGATCGAATCAAAGCCAGCGAATCGCTGGGTTATCTGCCGGAAAATGGTCCGCTTTACGTCGAAATGACTCCGCAGAGTCTGCTCAAGTATATGGGTGAAGTGCGCGGTCTTTCCGGAGACACTTTGGCGCGGCGCATGGCTTGGGTGTCAGACAAGTGTTCGTTGTCCGAAGTCTGGAGAAAACCGATTTCCAAGTTGTCGCGAGGATTCCGACAGCGCGTCGGCATGGCCCACGCCATGCTGCATGATCCGGAAGTCCTGATTCTGGACGAGCCCACAAGCGGTCTCGATCCGAACCAGGTTTACCACATGCGTGATTTGATCGTGGAGCTGGCAAAGACGAAGACGATTTTGCTGTCGACGCACATTCTGCAGGAAGTGCGAGCCGTTTGTAATCGAGTCGTGATGGTCAACAACGGGCGAGTTGTGTTTGATGGGCCGACGGCAGATCTTGGTTCAAATGAAGTCGATATGGAAAAACAGTTCCGCAAGCTGACCCATAGCGCTGCTTGACGTTGATCAGCCTTCCCGGGTCATTCAGATTACAGTCGGGTCTTAGAAACGCAGGTGTGTTCATGGTTCGCAGTCATGTGATTCTGGCAGTCGCCAAACGAAATTTCCGCAGCTACTTCTCCGGCATTCTGGGGTATCTGTTCATAATTGTCTTTTGCGTGGCGTCGGCAGCTCTGGCATTTTCGTCTGCATTCTTCGCAGCGAATCAGGCCAACCTGGATCAGCTCACGGCCTGGTATCCGTGGCTTTTGCTGTTTGTGATTCCGGCCATCACAATGACGACCTGGTCCGACGAACGGAAGCTGGGAACCGACGAGTTGCTGTTTACGATGCCCGCCACGGACGTGGAAATTCTGACCGGAAAATATCTGGCGGTGTTGTTCGTGTATACGGTTGCACTCGTATTTTCAATGATCAACATATTTGTATTGGCATGGCTAGGATCACCAGACGCCGGGGCGTTGATGAGCAGCTATCTTGGTTACTGGCTGGCTGGTGCAGCGTTACTGACAGCGGGGATGCTCGCTTCGTCTCTGACTAACAACGCCACGGTGGCGTTTGTGCTCGGGGTTGTGTTCTGCTGTGTGCCGGTCATGTTGTTTTACGTCACCGACATCATCGAATGGTTCTTCAGCGCTGTAGGCTTAACCGTCAGCCTTTATGACCTTCGAACTGCTGTGACTTCGATCAGCCTGCAGCAACAGCTTCAGGATTTCAGCCGCGGCATTCTGCCTTTGTCGGGAATTGCATGGTTCGTGTTCTTCGCTGCTGTCATGCTGTATCTGAACCTGATTGCAATTTCAAAGCGTCGCTGGGCTGCCACTCAACAATTGGGCATGGGATTTCAGTTTGCAATCCGAGCGCTATGCCTCTTGATTACATGCGGAAGCCTGCTGGCAATCTTCTGGACTTATCCGGCTCGAGCGGACTGGTCGGCGGAAAACCTTTTCACGCTGTCCGAGGCGACCCGTTCAACAATGCAGGAGCTGAAGAAATCTCAGAAAATTACGATTCAATCATTCATCAGTCCCGATGTTCCTGGTGACTATGTGGAGATTCGCCGCCAATTGCGAGGATTGCTGCGTGAGTTTGAATTGCAGGGCGGCGGATCGATCGAATGGCGTGATGTTTCGGTCGAACCGTTCAGTGAAGCAGCCGAGCAAGCGCGGGCGTTGGGGATCGATCCGGTTCGATTGTCTTATGATCGCGATGGCAAACGGGAAGAGTCCGATGTCTTCATGGGTGCGTTTCTGCAAAGTCCCAACGATGAACTCGTGATCCCGTTTTTCGGCAAGGGTTTGCCGATTGAATATGAACTCACACGCTCTCTGCGAACTGTGTCTCAGGAACAGCGATTGACAGTGGGTGTTCTGCTGACCGATGCCCGACCGATTGCTGACGGAGGTGGTCCGGGTGGCAAATGGGAAATCGTCCGCGAACTCGAAAAGCAGTATAAGGTCATCGCCGTCAACCCCTCGCAGCGAATTCTGGTAACGGACGCCACAAAACCGGACGAAAAACCAGCAGACGAAGATGCTGCGCCAAAGGAGCCAGCCGATGCAGCAGCGAAGCCTGACGCCGCCAAACAGGATTTTGATGTATTGATTGCGATCATGCCGTCGTCGCTGACGGAACCACAGATGGAGAACTTTCTGGAATACGTCAAGGCTGGCAAGCCGACGTTGATCTTTGATGATCCATGTCCGTTTGTATTTCAAAATCAATCCGGACTGGCGATGGCGCCCCGATTGCCAAAGCCGGGTGGAGGCAATCAAATGTTTGGTGGCGGTCCTCCGCCTGAACAAAAAGCCGATGGCGGTGAATTGACGGCCTTGATGAAACTACTGAATGTGTCGTGGCAGTACGATCAGATCGTCTACGACCGCAATAACCCCCATTCTGAGTTTGCGACACTGCCGCCGGAATACATCTTTGTTTCCCGATCCGGTTACAAGGAAGGTGCAGACGGGCCGTTTTCCCCGGACAGCAAGATCAGCGATAAACTTCAGGACCTGGTGATGTTGTATCCCGGCACAATCGTTGATCGAGCCGGACGATCCGAGCAGGAGTTCATTCCGTTGTTGAAGACCAGCGGCGAATCGGGACTCCTTGCCTGGGAAAAGTTCACGTCTCAGGCTGGCTTCAATCCATTCTCACCGGGTGGCACAGAAATCAATCAAAACCCGAAACGAAAAGACGACGGCAAGACACATGTTCTGGCGGCTCAGATTCGAAACAAGACAGAGGATACGCCCCTCAATGTGGTTCTTTGCTCCGACATTGACATGATCACCGACTGGTTTTTCCTGGAACGCAATCGAGGAAATCTGGAAGTGAAGTTTGACAATGTGACATTTGTACTGAACGCAGTGGATGCATTGGCGAATGATGAAACATTTATCTCGCTTCGGTCCCGTCGCGAGAGTCTGCGAACATTGAAGTTCGTGGAAGATCGCACCAGCGCCTTGCGGACTTCACTCAATAAGGAAGAAAAGAATGCTCAGGAAGAACTGGATGCACGTCTGAAGAAGGCGGAAGAGGATCTCCGTGCTGAAATCAAGAAGATCAGCGAAGATGAAACGCTGGATCCTCGCAGTAAAGACACTCAGTTGCAGCAAAAAGAGCAGCAGGTGAATCGACGCCTGAAGCTTGAGAGCGAAACGCTGGAGCGCCAACTCAACTCGAAAGTGCGTAAATCCGGACTTGAAATGAAACGTGAAATCCGGCGGATCGAGAACACAGTCCGCATTGCGGCCTGCATCATTCCGGCCATCCTCCCGATCTGCTTTGGAATGCTGTTTCTGGGGTTACGAAATCTGGCCGAGCAACAGTCGATCAATCCGAACCGCCGGAAGGGCTGAGCCCTATTTGTTCTGTTTGAGTTTTATTTGTGATACCATCCTGTTGAGTCAGGTTTCTTGCTATGAACACAACGAATCGTACATTGATATTTGGTGCAGTCGCCGCGTTTGCAGTTCTGTCGGCGGCGGGTGTGAAATACATAAATCGCCCCGTCGTGAATGCTGACTTTGCAGACGTCGGTGATGAATTCTTTAAAGAATTCACCGACCCGCTGAAGGCGACTTCGCTCAGCGTGGCAAAGTACGATGCCGAGACCAAGGAGCCAATGGCGTTCTCTGTGAAGCAGGACGACAAGGGTGTGTGGGTGATTCCATCGCATCACGACTATCCCGCTGAAGCAGCTGACCGACTGGCACGCACTGCGTCGTCGTTCATCGGCGCGAAAAAGATGGCGTTGCAAAGCCGTAATAAAGACGATTGGGGACGCTACGGAGTGGCAGATCCGGATGACGATGTTGCAGTTGATGCGGATGCCAAAGATGGCGAAAAAGATGAGTCTCGCGGGACGCGCGTAACGCTGCGGGATTCTGGTGGCAATCCACTGGTTGATCTGATTATCGGCAAGCCGGTGGAAGGTCAGCAACAGCGGTACTATGTTCGTCAGCCGGAAAAGAACAACGTCTATATTGCTGACATCGCTGCCGATCTTTCCGCGAAGTTCAGTGACTGGATCGAACCTGATCTGCTCAAGTTGAATCAGGCGGATATCGTGCAGGTCATCGTTGACAAATACTCCGTCGATGAGGACAAAGGAGAAATTCTTCGTGGAGAAACACTGGAATTCGATAAAGATTCGACCGCCAACAAATGGACTTTGACAGGACTGGACTCCGAGACGGAATCCGTAAAGGAAGCCCCCATTAATGATCTGGCGAAAAATCTGGATCAGTTAAAAATAGTTGGAGTGCGACCTAAGCCGGAAGGGTTGAACGCGGACCTGACCGTGTCTGAGGAGATGGCCAGCAATCCTGTCATCATGCAGATCCTGCAAGCAGATATGCAACGCCAGGGATTCTTTATCGCGAGCGGTGAGAATGGCAAAAGGAAGCTTGTCTCCAATGAAGGCGAACTCGTTGCCGGGACAAAGAACGGGGTCCGTTACACTCTGTACTTCGGCGAAGTGGCTCGTGGCACAGCCAAAGATATTGAAACTGGATTGAACGAAAAAGCCGCTGCCGACAAAGCCGCTGCTGAAGGTGATGCCGCAAAGACGCCCGCTGACGAGGAAAAGAAGGACGCCGTAGCCGACTCCGGTGACAATACACCGAAGCCAGAAGTCAAACCGCCCGACGCTGAATCAGGACCTCGTCGTTATCTGCTGGTCAAGGTGGACTTCGATGAATCGCTGATGGGCGCGAAACCCACGGAGCCTGTCGCACCTGAAATGCCGGCGATCCTGAACGAAGGAGCGGCTCCTGCGGAGACGCCCGCTGAAGCCAAACCAGAAACTCCAGCGACTGACGCAGTACCGGAGAAAGCTGCGCCTGCTGCTGATGCACCTCCAGCCGACGACGCTGCCGCTCCAAAAGAGGAAGCCCCTCCGGGCGCTGAAGAAAAACCCGCAGACGATGCTCCCAAAGACGCGGGACCGGACGAACCGAAAGAGTCTGCACCTGGTGAATCGGCATGCGACGAACCTGTTGTAGACGAAGCTGTGGCACCTGAGCCAAAAGGAGTAGAACCCGTTCCTGGTGATGAAGCAACTCCAAAGACAGACGAGCCGCAGCCAACACCGACAGAACCAACCACAGGCGATGAAACTCCGGAAATCATTCCGGCTAAGCAAGTACCACCCGAATCTACGAAGCCAGAAACTGACACTCCGGCCGTTGATGGAGCGAAAAAAACAGACCTCCCAGTGACAACTCCGCAGGAACCAGCAACACCGGTTGATCCCAAAGCGGAAGCTCAGAAACAGTACCTCCAGGCACTCGGCAAATATGAAGCGGAAAAATCCGGGTTTGGAGATGCATTGAAATCGTGGGAAGATCGCAGCAAGGACGGCAAGAAACTTGCAAAAGAATTGTCAACTCGCTTCGGTGCGTGGTACTACGTAATTTCGGCGGACAGCTTTGAAAAACTGCGTCCTGCTCGAACCGATGTCGTTGGTCCAAAAGAAGCCGCCAAGCCGGTCGATCCCAACACCCCACCTCAATTCGACAATCCTCACGGTGGCATTCCGGGATTCGGCGAATAGTTCCATGAGTGCGGAGACGGATTCGCGAATTATCGGCATGGTTCTCCGTCACTCTTGCTTTGACGGATCGGGTGGCCGGGGCTGGACTGAGCGAAGCGAAGGAAGCCCCGGAGCTTCGTACCAGCGCTCTCCAATCCCCGCCACCCATCAATCCATCAGTGCCTAAACAAGCAACCTTTGGAGTGCGGTGACTCGTCACCGCTTTCTTTTTCAGGTACTTTGGCTCTGAAGACGATGTTTGTTTGAACGGTCGACTTCACGTGAAATTGAAATGGGTGACCGGCTGTTTTCCCTCGCGGATTGACAAAAATGCTGTACTGGAAAGGCAAAGCGGCGACAAGTCGCCGCACTCCAAATGACAGTCGCGTGTTTCAGGTCAGTGACAGACCACTAGCCATGACACGTTTGTGGCAATCCACAACGGGATATTGGCGTTTGCACGCCATGACTGTCGGCCAAACCTTGAATTCCCGCAAATCACCTTTCGATCTCACGCTTGCCTATTCGTCCACAGGGTGGGATGATATTCCAAACGTGTTGCGCCCAGTTGGTCTCTGACTGCACGCAACAGTTCTGGAGGAAATGCTCATGCCTTCATCATCAGTGGTCCTTGAGATTCTGGACGGCCCGGCCGCCGGAAAGATTTTCACCTTTCGCGGTCACGACACGTTCCTGCTGGGACGGTCCGAAAGCTCGAGCTTGTGTCTGGACGGCGATCTGGTTGTCTCGCGCAATCATTTGCAGATCGAGATCGACCCACCACGCTGCTTTGTGCGCGATCTTAAGAGTGCAAACGGGACATTCGTGAACGGCGAACGCATCGCTGAACGTCTGCTCGAAGATGGTGACACCATCAGCGGCGGCAAGACATGCATTCGAGTTCGCATTGAGGAAACCGATGACGAGTCTTTGGATTATATGGCTACCGCCGACGCAGCGGTGTCCTTGGCCAAAACAGATGTGATGACACTGCCACCTGCCAGCGTTGGAGGTTATCAGTTGCTGGAAGAGATTGGCAGTGGTGCAATGGGAGTTGTCCACAGAGCCGTTCATCAACAGACTGGCGAAATTGCGGCTGTGAAGCTGATCGCGCCGTCAATGATCACAGATGAACTTAGTATTAACTCCATGATTCGCGAAGCCTGCGTCCTGTGCCAGCTCGACCACAAGCGGATCGTCAAGTTCATCGATACCGGAGTTGCAAACGGGCATGTGTTTCTGATCATGGAATATGTTGCTGCGATCGATTTTCTGGCCGTCCTGCGCAGTATGACGAAAGCCGCAAGAATTCGCGTTGCGTGTGGATTGATGCGTCAGGTTCTCGACGGACTGGCTCATGCCCACGACCTTGGCGTGATTCATCGCGATATCAAACCCCGAAATATCCTTGTGTCGCAGCACGACGCGGGACTCAGAGCAAAGTTGGCCGACTTCGGTTTGGCAAAATACTTTGCAGATGCCGGGCTCAGTCGCTTCAGCGGTGAAAACGAAATCAAGGGCACGCTCTGCTATATGGCACCTGAGCAGATTGAAAACAGCCGCTACGCCACACCGAAGGCCGACCTGTTTTCTGTGGCAGCGACCCTGTACACGTTGATCAGTGATGCATTGATTTACGACTGCAGTGACGGACGCGTATCGATTGACACCATCCTTAGAAACGGCCCCACCCCGATTCAGCGGCATGTGCCCCACGCCCCGTCTGAATTGGTGCAGGTTTTGAATCGCGCACTGGCATATGATCCGGACGCTCGATTTGGCAACGCGGCTGAAATGCGTGAGGCGCTGACGCAACTTTCGGGCATGTGAATTCGCCCCGGCGGGTTGTTGTTTTGATTGTAGGCTGCGTGAAGCGGAGCGCAACGCACCACTGGCGAGAAACGCAGGAAACTGGTGTATTTCGCGGTCGCTCCGCACACCCTGCCTGCATTCACTGAATCAACACTCCGCCTGCGGACAATCTCAGCGTGAACTGCGTTCAATAAACTTGATCAGCACCTGCAGATCCTGCTGTACAAGCCGAAATGCGGATACCGCCGTGGCGAAGCCGATCGTTCCGCCAGCCGCCAGTGCCACAAGTGCGAAGCGGCGATCAAGTCCACTCAAAGCCAGAATCATCACGGACAACATGGGTACCGATGCGGCCAGAACCAGGTGAATCCAAAGATAGCGAGCCAGTTGTTTCAACGCTGGCAACTCTTCCTTCGACATAGTATCCCAATGCACGAGGGCAGGGTACAGACAACGTACGGCGAGCAACGAAACGCCGAAGAACGGATACGCGGCCGCGATCAGCCCGCAGAGCGTCAGCGATGCGACGAAGTGTGCATAAATTGTGGCAGGCACGTCGCCTTGCCAAAGATGCAGCAGAATCGGGTACGCAGGTGCGGCAATGATCCACAGCGTGAGTCCGACCAATGCCGCCACATTGCCCAGCTGCAGACAACGGCGCCGTCGTGCCTGAAGTTCCGCTGCACTCAGACGCAACTGTTCGTCGGATCTCGTGGCGCGGATCACAGATCCAGCCAGCCAGCTGGCACTCAGCATTCCCGTCGGAAAAGTAATCATGTTGATAATCATCATGATCCGCATGAACGTCTGGTCTGCGGTCGGCATTGAGGCCTGAATTTCGCCATGATTGTACAAAAAGTTGAAGATCGCTCCGATCAGGTTTGGAATCACCGTCATCGCAATAATCGACGTCAAAGGCCACCGGCGTACAAGCTGTTTCCAGCCGGTCACTTCATCGCACAACAGCTGCCGGGCTTCAGGTTGCTGACAAAGATCCAGGGCATTTGCCAGCGCCATACCGCTGTGAAACCGTTCCTCCGGATACGGAGCCAGGCACCGTTTGAAGACATCGCCCAGGCCGCAATCTTCCGTCATGCACAGGGATCGCAGATATGAGTCTGTGAGCCCCGTGCGCCGGCCCGCCGTCAGCGTTTCCAGACGCTGGAGGCGTGGCGCATGATGACTATTTTCGTCAAACGGACGCCGCCCCGTGAGCAACTCACAAAGTACGATCCCCAGTGCAAATAAGTCGCTGCGACCGTCCATCTCAGACGCGTTGCGGGGGTGATTCGGATTACAGGCCTCCATATGTTCGGGCGACATATACGCCAGACTGCCTCCCATACTCTCGTCCGCTGAGGCCCCGGCGAGCGTCGATCCAAAGCTGATATTGAAATCCGCGAGCTTGGGAACACCTTCGGGTGTGATCAATACATTCGCGGGCTTGATATCCCGATGCAACACACCTGCGCGATGCGCATAGTGCAGAGCGCGGGCCAACTGATTTCCCATCCAGCAAACCAACTGTGGCCAGGACATCTCGGCAATCTGTCGGCGAATCGTGGATTCTGTCGGTCGGGCTTCACCGTGATCGTCAAGCTCCGCATCAATCGCCCTGAGATAGTTCTGACCGTTCCAGTCGGACGGCGGAACGGCATGCATTCGGTGAATGACTTCGGCCAGCGTACCACCTGCAGCATACTGCATATACAGCAGTCGCACCGCACGTTCCGGCAACAGACGCTGATCGTAAACGCGGATGATGTTCTCATGGTCCAGCTGCGCCAAAGTCTGCGGTTCAGTCCCTTTGTCTGCGGAAACCTTCAACGCGACCAGCCGCTGCATCGATTTCTGCCGTGCCAGAAATACAGTTGCAAATGCACCGCGCCCAAGTCGCTGCAGCAGTTCAAAGTCATCAATGGTCTCGCCGGGAGACAGCTCGATCGTCGCAGCCGGACCTTCCCCGGACAGGAACGTCGAACGCAGCGCGGGATCAAGGCGAAACAGACCATCCAGTTCTCGGGCCAGTGCCGGGAATCGCTTAAAGATTTCGGTCGGTGAAACCTGATCGCCGGCGTTCTTACGAATATGGTATTCTTCAAAGACGAGATCGACGGTCACGATGGCGGCCAGATCCGGCACATCGTCCGCATAGTCTTCGACCAGTTTCCGTAATCCGCGTTGCCAGCGATGTTCCAGATCCAGCTTAATGAGTTCCGGTACCAGTTCCCGCCGCATCCTTGCCACATCATCCGGAAGGAATTCGACGATCGACGGCGGATATGGCGAAGATTCCCATGCGACCGCAAACGCTTCCAGCGTCTGAGTCAGTTTCGACCAGTCTTCTTCGTTAAGGGGCGAGGCAATAGTCACGAGGGCTGAAAATCCATTTGAAAAGCTTGTCTGCAGAGTCGTCAAACTTAACTGTTCCGGACACGAGAGTCCAGCGGAAGAGTTGCTATACTCACGCAGTCCATTCCGCACCCTTTGGCCTCCGACGTGGTTCCTATGGCGAATCCAGATCAACCATCAAGTCTTTCCACACCGGACGAACTGGCTGCGTTTATCGAATCGCATCGGCGGCAGATCCTGGCATACGCCGAACGTAACATCGGGCCAGCGCTGCGTTCCCGCGTCGAACCGGAAGACATTGTGCAGGAAGTTATCGTCTCGGCGTTTTCATCCATCGACCAGTTTCAGATCGCAGGCCGCGACCCGTTCCGGCTCCTGTGTCAGCTTGCCGAACAGCGGATTATCGACGCGCATCGCCACCACGTCGGGGCTCAAAAACGCAGCGCCGCGCGGGAAGTTTCCATGGATGCGCCGGTACCGGGCGGCGACGGATTTGGATTCATCAATATGCTTGTCGCCAGTATTACGTCACCCAGCCAGGCATTTTCCCGCGACCAGAAGGAATTTCGGCTGCAGCAGGCGATTGCAGAACTCAATGACGAGCAGCGAGAAGTCCTTCGGCTACGATTTGTCGAAGGACTGCCGACTAAAGAAATTGCCGACCGCATCGGAAAATCGGACGGCGCAATCCGCGTCGTACTGACCCGCACTGTCGCCCATCTGCAGGAAATTCTGGCATCAGACTCCACATGACAGTCGATGTCTCAGTGAATCTGGCCCGCCAGTGAAGAGAATACTCCGTCCAGCAGCTTGTGGTTTCCGAAGTCGCGATCGTCGACAATCGAACCGTTCACAACGGTGACCGTGGAATTTGCTGGAGCGTACAACAGGTTCGGATTGAGGTAGACGCTGCCGGACAATTGGGCAATCTTTGTGCCTTTCGCGGGGCCGTTCGATCCGCCGCTGCTCTGGTTCCATTGGTAAAGCGTGCCGCTCGGTGTAATGTAAAACCATGCATTCGTGCGACTCTGGAGCCAGCGTTCTTTAAGAGCACCGTAATTGTAGGAATCATTCCTGGCGGCTTTGAAACCATACTGCGTCTGCAGACTGGCTAACGTCGGCTGTAAGTTGACAGGCGCAGGTGATACCTGAATCCAGCCGGGCTGCTGCACTTCGCGAATCGTATATGTGCCGGGCAGGAGACTGTCGAACAAGTACCAGCCACGTTCCTGTTCTGGTTCGATGGTCAAACTTTGATTGAGATCACGATCTGCTGAAACAGACGTCGCCACGACATAACCACGATTGCTGAGCAATTCAAATGTCCAGCCGTTCAACCAAGGCTCATTCGCAAACAGAAATGCGGCCACAGCTTGTGGATCGGATCCGACAATTCCCGGGACGCTGGCAGTCAGCGTCGTCCCGCTGCTGGTTTTAAAGCGTGCAATTCGAGTCGTGGAATTGAGAACATACGATACTTCAGTCAGGGTACCAGTCACCGTGTCTTTGACCCAAACCAGATATCCCGGGGCCTCGGCTGAAGTTGTCGGGTCTCGCAGAATCGGTCGACCGGGATCGTACACTGCTGTGTTTCGCACGCCGTCCGGATTGAGATCGTGCCACTTTCGACCACTAATGACAGCGGGTTGATAATTCCCGAAATCTCCGCCCTGCACAACGGTGCCCGCTGTCACATTGAGGATCGGATTCTCGGCGACCCAGAGCAAAGTTGGATCGTTGTAATATGACATGCCCAGCGAAGCGACCAGCGTGCCTTGTACCAGTACACTTGTGGAAGCTGCTACTCCGTTCCAACGGTACAGTTCACCGATCGGAGTCAGGTAGTACCACGGAGACGCTGCTGCCCCCGCCAGCCAGCGCTCGCCTCGACCACCATAGTTTTCATGATAGTTGCCTGTAAATTTCAGCCCCAATGAACTGTCGAGGGAATACGCGGTCGTGGCAAGTGGTGACGTGACGGATGCACTCTGAGCCCAACCGCTCACAGGCACTTCTCGAATTGTGAATGTACCGGAGCCGACATTTTCGAACCGATACCAACCTCGTTCGGTTTCTTCCTGAATGATGCTGTCGCCGTTAAGATCAATATCCCCCGATGTGGTTGCTGCGACCACAGTGCCGACAGAATTTACAAGTTCAAACGTGAACCCATTCAGCCACGGCTCCGCCGAAGCTGTGCCGTTCGAAATCAAGGTCGATGGTGTGTACCAGACACGCGGGTCGAGCGCTTCCAGGGTTTGCCCTGTGAGACTTCGCGCCTGGCCGTCCCATTTTACCAGTTTTCCCGAGGGACGAACAAAGTACCACGAATTGTCGGTCTGCGAACGATACCAGTACTCCTGACCACCGAAGGCGTTGTAGTAACTGTTCCCCTGACTGTATTCCAGTTGCAGATTAGCAACGGCTGTTGGTAGATGAATCCCGTCAGCATTGCGATCCAGAAATTTGCGACCTTTGACGATCGATGGCAGCACAGGTTCTTCGTACGTGATTTCCAGCGTCGGCCGTAACACTGCATTCGCCGAATTGCGACTGTCGAAGGCTTTCACGTTTCCGGCAACTTCGCTGCCATGGATCAGCCATCCATGATTCAGACCCGAATCATCCAGCCATTCCTGCACATCGCCGATCAAGCCGCCGCCGATCCATTCATAGATGCCGACCGAATCGACTGAAACGGAGGCTGAACTGCCGGAAAAATCGCCGCCCGCATTGGACCATGCTGATCCGTCGAACATGGAGAACAACCATGTCGCGTCAAGTTGTTGGGCTTCCGCGCCATCAAACTCGTTGCCTGGTGCATCTGATCCGGCCTCGCCCCAGGCCTTCAACAATTTATGGACACTGACGCTGGCCGAACCCCCGATCGTCTCAGCCAGATTCATGCTCAACACCACGTCCAGAATCGTGGAACCAGCGGGGATTCCGACAGATGCAATATTAAAAGACACCAGACCGCGTCGCACTGCCGCAGATCCTGTCGCACCACCTGCGACAATGTACTGACCTGCGCCATTTGACATCTCCGGCAACACATCATAGATCGTGTTGTCATGCTCAGCGCTCAGGTGCACAGTCACAGCACTCAGCAAAAAACGCTGCTCAAGGACTTCCGGCGCTTCCACCTGAAGTGTGCGGATTGCGGCACTTCGCCGCCGGTTTCGTTCCATGAGTTTCTCGAACCACATCGCTCCACCTGCTCTGTCATCAAGACACGCCACAAACTCACCAATCGACAAACACCAGGAAAGAACACTCCGCACGTCAGCGAGCCAGATAGGGCTTCTGCCGCGCAGGCGCGTCAGCCGTGATCTGACCGGCACTCTCCGGCCCATATGTTGAATTCTCGGTGCTCTGCCGTCAAAATCAATCTTCTTCCCTGAAAAGTCCGACTGTGAAAGAACTTACGTCTCTGATGCGTCGTCAGTGAGCGCAATTCACAGCCTAAACGACGAACGACCCGACGAATCCCCACAATTCTTCTGAAATCGTATCAGAATGACACAACTCATGTCTTAATTTCATCCGTATGCAGGCCCAGTGCTGCGACGGTATCTCCAACCGTAAGAACACCTTCCGACTCAACAACAGCCGTAATTCCGCCGTGATTCAACATCGCCGCATAGCCTCCGACACCGAGATTTTCTTCCATCCGGGAACACGGCGGACAGTTTCCAGTTCCACGCAGTACGGCTGTACCGATTTGGAATGTCTGATATTTCAACCCTGCAATGTTCATTCCCGAGACCACGATATTTCGACGCACCAGCGTCGGATCAAGCGACGAACGACCGAGCAGCGCTGCGACGACCTGCAAGTGTTCGGCCTGGATCAGAGTGACTTGCCGCTTCGAATGTCCAGCCGGGCGGCAATGATGATCGTCCTCTATGCCACCGGTTACGATCCGGACACTCGCTCGCTCCTGAATCGCTCCGCGACTTGCAAGGGCGATGCCAATAAAATCCACTCGGCCTTGCGACTCACTTCGCCCTAATAGTTCCCGCAGAATTTCCATCACTCGTTCCTGGACAATGACTGGAGACCGTAAGTCGAATCGACGTTTCGTCGGCAGAGTCTACACCGACACGCCAGATCATGGAATCAGCGTCAGTGATTTTTCGATCCGCAATCTGTGTGCCAAACAACAGGTTCAAAATTGCAAATCCATTCATGTCAGCAAA
>JAYSPO010000432.1:0-4601 GCA_043722015.1 Candidatus Kuenenia sp.
AGCACAATGACTTTCGGCTCGACAACGTTTCATGGCTATGCGACGGACATGAATGTCCATCCTACATGAGATCCTTCCGCCACTGCGCCCAAAACCTGATTCAACTGCAACATGTTCTGGCCAACAAACGCAACGATCAACAATACTCCATGCGTTCGGAAATGAAACTGGCGAGCGGAGCGGCGTGAGCCCTCCGGTACCGCGTTTTTGTACCGGCAAGCTGACGCATGCCGCCCGCCAATTGTGTCACTCAGACCCGCGCGGAGTATGACCGGTTCTCAACCGCCTGCTGAAGCAGCCCCTTTCTCGAAATACGCCGTCTTGCCACCCTCCAGGACTGCATCCGGCGTCATGGTCGCAAACACATGCATCAAACGAGCAATGACACCGGTCCAGCCGGTCTGATGGTTGGCACCCAGTCCGGCTCCATTGTCACCGTGGAAGTACTCGAAGAACTGCAGGTTGTCACGCCAATCCGGATCCTCCTGAAATTTCTGAGTTCCGCCGTACACCGGACGATGGCCGTTTTTGTCTTTGAGGAAGATGTTCCCGAGCCTGCGAGAAATCTCCTCCGCCACCTGATACAAATTCATCTGGCATCCGGAGCCGGTTGGGCACTCCACCGTGAACTCGTTGCCGTAGTAGGAGTAATACTGCATCAGGGCGCGAATGATCAGAGTATTGACGGGCATCCAGATCGGACCGCGCCAGTTCGAGTTGCCTCCGAACATGCCGCTGTCGGATTCCGCCGGCAGGTAATCGACGCGGAATTCCTGACCGCCCACATGAGTCACATAGGGATGATCGGCGTGGTAACGCGACAGTGCGCGGATGCCAAACTCGCTGAGGAACTCGTGCTCATCGAGCATCTTCGCCAGCACCCGGCGAAGTTTGATTTGATCGAGGATTGATGCGAGCCTACGGCCATGGACGCCGAGTTTGCCTGGATCGTGAATCCCTTCGCGAAGTTCGGGGCGGGCGTTGAGAAAGTGTTGCATCCTCTCCTGGAGTTCCGGATACTTCCTGACCAGTTCACCGTCGAACATCGTGGCGGCACACCGCGGCAAAAGCCCCACCATCGAACGCACCTTCAGACGCTCTGCCTGGCCATTCGGTAAACGCAGCACGTCGTAGTAAAATCCGTCATCCTCATCCCACATTCCCACGCCTCCGCCGAGGTGTCCCAGCGATGACGCGATCCACAGGAAGTGTTCCATGAACTTCGTGGCCATTTCTCCGTATTCGGGATCGGTCAGCGCCAGTTCACAGGCGATCTCCAGCATGTTCTGGCTGAAGAGAGCCATCCAGGCCGTGCCGTCTGCCTGCTCCAGGTGTCCACCGGTCGGCAGCGGCGCGCTGCGGTCGAACACGCCGATGTTGTCGAGTCCCAGGAAGCCACCCTCGAACACGTTTCGACCTGAGGGATCCTTACGGTTGAGCCACCATGTAAAATTCAGGAGCAGCTTCTGAAAACAGCCCTTGAGCCAATCCCGGTCGCCCTCGCCCTTCTGCGCTTTCTCCAGACAAGCGGAACTTCCCCTTCGCCATAAAACTGGAAGTTACCCAACTTCGGATCCACGACCTCCACCACACGCTGCGCCGGAGTCGTCGAGATGTCACGCATCGTGGGCCGTTCTGTGCTGCCTTGCCAGGACCACTCATTTCGGAACCAGAGCGTCGGCAGCACATGCAGGTCAGCAGTTTCCGGACCACGGTTGTGGATGCTGATCTGAATCAGGAGATCTTCAGGAGATTCCTTGGCGTACTCCACAAACACGTCGAAATAACGATTCTCATTGAACACGCCCGTGTCCAGCAATTCGTACTCCATCTCGTTCCGTCCACGGCTGTGACTGGTTTTGACCAGGTCCCCGTACGGAAAGGCGGCGTGTGGATATTTGTAGAGGTACTTCATGTACGAATGAGTCGGCGTGCTGTCGAGGTAAAAGTAATACTCCTTGACGTCTTCCCCGTGATTGCTTTCAGTGTTCGTCAGCCCGAACAGGCGTTCCTTCAAGATGGGATCCTTGCCGTTCCACAGCGCGAGCGCAAAGCAAAGGCGCTGCTTGTCATCGGAGATGCCGGCCAGACCGTCTTCACCCCAGCGGTAGGCACGCGACCGCGCCTGGTCGTGAGTAAAATAGTCCCAAGAGGGTAAACCCAGTACAGACCTGTAATGTCCCGGAACGGGCTCCAAATCTGTTTCTTCCGTCGGGTAAAATGGCTGGCGATGATCCCAGGGATTTTCCATCAATGGCACGATCCATAGGCTGCCTTCCCGGTCACGAACGACCCATCGCTGCTTCGATCGGTCCACTTAAATCGACAAAACTAATCTAAAGCTATCAGCCATGACTGCCTCTTCAAAGCACGATCGTACACCATACCTGTTTGGACAAGAATGACGACACCATGCGCGGCTGTCATGTCATCGGGCATTTATTGTTCCCGAAGGCCCCGTTCGAAAAAAAAATCTGCGAAGTATTCCTTCTCCGCCAGTTCGACATCGGCACCCACAAGTCCCATCGGCGGAGCGACGGGTGTACGGTACACCGGTCGCTCCGCCGACGGGATTCTTGGCCTGCATCCTCCCGCCTGGTAGGTCAGTAGACGAAATCGTTGCTGCACGAACCCTGTGGACCGCGACATTTATGCGCGGTATCGCACGATTCACCGTTCGCTCGCACACCGAATGCACATCAAGTGCTGAAACACACGACGGTTATTTGGAGTGCGGCGACTTGTTGCCGCACTCCAAAGCTCGCTGGTTGAGTGTTGACTCCACGTGAGTGAGGAATTGTCGCCTTCAGGGAAAGCGGTAACGAGCCACAACCACGGTCACATTGTCCTTGCCCCCAGCCTCAAGAGCTTGCTCGACCAGCCTTCGACAGATCGTCTTCGAATCCTCTTCTCGGTCGAGCGTTGCCTGAATCAAATCCTCATCAACCATGTCGGTGAGACCATCCGTACAGAGCAGCAGCATATCCCCATCCTCCAGAGTGAGATTGAGGAGATCGGGCTCGACCGGCTGATCCGGGCTTCCGAGTACCCTGGTCAGCACGTTGCGCATGCGGTGCAGCGCCACTTCACCGCCTGCGTGACCACCCATGCCGTCCGCGACCAGCAGGCCATAGCCTGTTTCCTCCTCACGGAACGGCGCATCCGCCGGAGAAAGATTTGTGTCCACTGTCTCCAGGAAACGACCGAATCGAGAGATCAGGAAATGATCTTCGTTATTTGGGCGCCGCTTTCCACGATCTGTCAGGCCAGCCATGTCTACCGCAGTAGCGGAAGATCGCGGAGACGAAACGTTGCCGACGATGGCCGGTGGCACCATATCAACTGTATCAGTTTCGCCAGATTCGCTCACGTCTGTTCCCTTTCCTGTCATTCGTCAAATCATCTCATCGGAATCCATCAGCATCCAGACAGGCAGTTATACTTCGAACGGTCCTGCTCCTGCAAGAAGCAATGCATTATTGAAGTGCGGCGACTTGTGATGGTGAATCGCAAAAGTGCGAGGACAAAGCTGGATAGAGTCATAGTTCGACTGTCCCAGATTCGTCTTAACGACCCCATCCAGCTCTCCATCTGCTTCACCAACGGCACGAGGCCGTTGGGGTCGAATCTGGGACAGTCGAAATGGAAAGGTCCAGGTGCCGACGCAGCGCGTCCTGCGGAGTTGACGATTATCGTCGATCCAGCGTCAGGAGCCCGGCAATTGTCAAACCGATGCCGACCAGCCCGAATGTCGATAGTGATTCGCCAAAGATCATTACGGCTCCGACGGCACACAGTGCATTTTGAGATGCGTTGATCACGTTGGCGCGACTGATGGTCAGATGCCGCATCGCATGCGTGATCGCATAAAAGCCCAATGCATTGAATATCCCGGCGATGGCTATCGTCGCCCATTCGGCGGGCGTTGTCCCGGCAATCGTCTTTGGCGGCAGCAGGCAAAGGCTCAGCGGACACAACATCAGGAAACCTGCAGCACTGAACAGAAACAGCGTCGCTGCTACGGGCATTTGCGACCTCACCGCCTTGCGAATGTAGACGCCTGTGATTCCATAAGCCAGTCCCGAGATGACCGCCAATGCGACACCGGTTGCTGTACCCCAATCCGCAGCCGTGGGAACGACGGTCGCACGATTTCTGGCCGCGGTCGAAAGAAACACGATCGACGCGACCATCAGACCCATACTGATGCCCGTACGCACACTGACCTGATCTCCCAGCACGTAGCGCCCCACGATCGCTCCGCTGCAAATGATGGACGCAAAACAGATTGGTACTGAAATCGCCAGACCGATTTTGCTCAGTGACATCTGAAACGCAAAGTTGCCACCCAACTGATTGAAGAATGCCGCCAAGGCGATTGGCCAGACAAAACTCCACGCAGCAAATGACGTTTGTCCACGATAACGGCGAATCGCCAGCAGCACGATGGCCACGAAAAATGTCGGGAACGCTTTTGTCCCGGCAACCCACATGTCCCAACCCACGCCGCCATCCGGCCGTGAGAGTCCTCGCAGCGCCAGATTCGCCACGGAATACGTTGCTGCTGCCATCAAACCCAGCACTAAAGCGCGAAACGTCGT
>JAYSPO010000433.1:0-1937 GCA_043722015.1 Candidatus Kuenenia sp.
CCTGATACAAGCGACAGTCATTTGGAGTGCGGCGACTTGTCGCCGCTTTGCCTTTCCAACACGGCATGTTTGTCAATCGGCGTGGGAAAAAAAGCGAACATTCCTTTTCAATTTCAGGTGAAGTCGGCAGCACAAACGAACGTCGTTTCCAGAGCCAAATTATCTGAAAAAGAAAGCGGTGACGAGTCACCGCACTCCAAAGGTCGCTTGTTTAGGGACTAAACGTCCGGTTCAGCATCAATCGTGACAGCAATGGACTTGAACCCGGGCGTCTTTGACAACGGATCAACCGTGCTGGGAATAAGAACGTTGGATTCCGGGTAGTACATCGCGACATTCCCGGCGCGGATGTCGAATTCACGCACGAGGATATAACGCATTTCGCCGGTTTCGCTTTTGATCCGCACGCGCTGTTCGGGATGCAGACCGAGTCGCTCGATATCGGCAGCGTTCATCAGAATCACGTCCCGGCGTTCCTGGCCTCGGTAGAGATCTTCTTCGTCGTACACAACACTGTTGAATTGCCCCTCTGAACGCATGGTCATCAAACGCAGTTGACCGGCCGAAAGAATTGATTGAGGCAATTCGGTAGGATGAAATCGTGCTTTGCCGGAAGCGGTGGGGAACTTGTAGCCATCGACCGCGCGCCCGGGAACGTGGAATTCTTTCTTTGTGGCGTCGATAGTCTTCAGTTCTTCATAGCCCGGAATCATGTCCGCGATCAGTTCGCGAACAGCCGCGTGGCTTTCCATTTTTGACCAGTCCAGACGATTGTCGCCGGGGAAAATCCTGCGACCGATTTCGGCAAGGATCGACACTTCGCTTCGCACATTGGTGTGCCGCGTCGGACCACCGTCGCTCATGCGCACGTAGCTGAACATGGACTCCTGAGTCGTCGTCTGCTGTTCTTCATCACGCGGCAACACGGGCAAAATAAACGTCTCTTCGCCGGTGCCCCATGCGTGACCCGTGTTGAGCGTGGTTGAGAAATAGACAACCGTTTTCAGTTTTTGCATCGCATCGAAGGCCCGCTTCGCGTTCGGATTGCTTCCGTACAGATTGCCGCCAAGGCACAGCGCGAAATCCATCGACCCGGCATGCGCCGCATCCATGCAGGCCATCGTGTCCAGCCCCGGCGATGATGGTGGCTGGATTCCCAGTTTCTTTTCAAAGCGTTCCAGCATGTTCTGTTTTAACGCGGGAGTCACCCCCACAGTTCCCAGGCCCTGCACGTTGCTGTGACCGCGGATCGGCATCAATCCGGCATGGGCACGCCCCACCATGCCACGCAGCAAGGCGAGATTGGCGATGGCGTGCACGTTGCGGGTTCCATGCAGATGATGCGTGATCCCCATGCACCACGCGATGACGACGTTTTTTGCCTGGACGTACTGGTCAGCGATGCTGCGAATCGTCGCGCGATCCACGCCGCATTGTTCGACAATCGCATCCCAGTTTGTCTCCTGCACAGTTTTCAGGAACTCGTTGAATCCTTCCGTGTGATTTGCGATGAAGTTCGTGTCGTGCCCTCTCCGCTCAATCACATCTTTAGCCACACCGGTCAGCAGAGCGAGGTCGCCACCGATATGTGGCTGCACATACTGACTGGCGATCTGAGTCCCAAAGAGAAGGCTGCGAACGTCACTGGGAACTCGGAAATTCTCCAGTCCCAGTTCTTTCAGAGGATTGACGACAATGATCCTGCCGCCCTTGCGACGAATCTCCATCAGCGATCGCATAAGTCGCGGGTGATTAGACGACGGATTCGCTCCGATCAGAATGTACAAATCCGTATGCTGCAGATCTTCCAGGCGAACCGTACCGGCTCCCGTGCCGAGCGCCATTCCCAGCCCGACACCGCTGGCCTGATGACAATAGTACGAACAGTTGTTGACGTAGTTCGTGCCGAACAATCGCGCGAGCATCTGAAACAGGAA
>JAYSPO010000434.1:0-2252 GCA_043722015.1 Candidatus Kuenenia sp.
CAGATATACGTTCAATTATCCCTGGCCGGTGGCAATCTCCGTGAATGGTCCGGTCGGCGGCATGGAATACCCCATGATTTGCTTTAATGGACCTCGACCGGAAAAGGACGGAACCTATTCGGCACGCACCAAGTATGGCCTCATCATGGTCGTCATCCATGAGGTCGGTCACAACTACTTTCCGATGATCGTCAACAGCGATGAACGTCAATGGACATGGATGGATGAAGGCCTCAATACATTCCTGCAATACCTGGCAGAAGTGGAATGGGAAGAAGACTATCCGGCAGAACGAGGCGAGCCCAAAGACATTACAGGATACATGAACAGCCCGGATCAGGTGCCCATCATGACAAACTCCGAGTCCGTCCTGCAGTTCGGAAACAATGCCTATGCAAAACCCGCGACGGCACTGAATATTCTGCGTGAGACGGTGCTGGGGCGGGAATTATTTGATTTTGCATTTCGTGAATACTCACGACGATGGAAGTTCAAGCGTCCGTATCCCGCTGATTTCTTCCGCACCATGGAAGATGCCAGCGGCGTCGATCTGGACTGGTTCTGGCATGGTTGGTTCTACACGACCGACCATGTGGATCTTGAAATAACAAACGTGCGCCACTACACATTGAGCGACGGTGATCCTGCTCGGGAAGCCCAGGAGAAACGGGCGGAACGCAGCAAGGAACCTGAAACTTTTTCCGAACAACGCAACAAGCAACTGCCAAAGCTGGTCGATGCGTTCCCGAATCTCAAAGATTTCTACAATTCGTTCGATGACCTGAAAGTCTCGGAGGAAGACAAGAAGTCATTTGAAAAGCTCCTTGCGGACCTCAAGCCGCGTGAGGGCGAGTTGCTGAAGACTAAGTCGAATTTCTACATCGTCGATTTGAAAAACATTGGCGGTCTGGTGATGCCGGTGATTCTGAAAGTCACATACGATGATGGCTCATCAGGCGTCTTCCGATATCCGGCGGAACTCTGGGTGCGTGACAGCGTCAACTGTTCAAAGCTGATCATCAGCGAAAAAGTGATTCAGTCCGTAGAGCTGGATCCTGATCTGGAAACAGCCGATGTGGACCGAAATAACAACTACTTTCCGCCTCGGATTAAGTCGAGTCGGTTCAAGTTGTTCCAGGACCGCAAACGATCGCAGAATGAGATGCAGAAGGCAGGTCTTGGCAGCAAGGAAGACGAAAAGAAGAGCGAAGCTCCGAAAGACGGGGAGAAGGCGCAGCCATGATTCAGCCGGTGCGGATTCTGAAGTTGATTCGTGTGCTGGTGCTGCTGGTCATCCCGGCGATCGTGACCATTGAGTCGGCAGGCGCAGGACATCCATTCCATTCGACCTTTACAGAAATGGAATGGAATTGGGTTAGCGGTCGCTTTGAGGTCGTATTGCAGCTTCCCGGATTACAGATCGATGACGAACTTTCGCGGCTCCACAAGCGACGCATCAATCTGGAGACAACCGAAGACTCCGAACAGATCTTGGAGGAATACATCAAGTCCCGGTTTTCAGTGACCGGGAAAGGACTGGATCAATGCCAGCTGCACTGGGTCGGCATGGAAATCGACGCCCGCAACGTGTGGGCCTATTTCGAGGTAGAACTTTCTGACAGCGACGTCCAGGGAACCCGCGTGATTCCGACGGAGCCGCAGATCGAGAAATCACCCATGCCGGGAGCATTATCCGGCCCTGGCAGCACGTCGATCGCCCCGAAAGATGCTGTGCCGAACGTAACGGCCGTCTCTGTGTTAAATCATTCGATGCCCGAAGAACTCACCATCGAATGCCGCTTCCTGGTCGATTTACTTCCAGGCCAGGTCAACATCATTACGTTGGTTGACGGTCCTTACCGGTCAACGACTCAGCTCACTTCTGAACGGCCCGGATGCACAGCAGTTGACAATCATGTGCTGGAAGCAATCAAAGCACGAGAATTGGATTAAGGTAAATGAAGAGGAACATTGTACTTTAGTCGAAAAGCAGAATGTCCCCTTTATTGCGTTCGCAACAGATAAACACGAATTTACACAGATAGAAATCAACAGTCAATCTGTGTTCATCCGTGTCCATCTGTGGTTTAAACTGTCATTCTCGAAATGTTGTGAACGGCGACAAAGATTCACACGGAGGGCTGACGCCCAGTCGCTCGCCGGAGCTTTGAGTGTTCGACCATGATCGGCGTTCATCAATGGTTCGTCTCAGCGATTCAATTCTCCGTGAGCCCCGCGTAGAAAGCCATACC
>JAYSPO010000435.1:0-4034 GCA_043722015.1 Candidatus Kuenenia sp.
ATCTCCGTGCCCTCCGTGGTTAAGAATGCGATTTGTATTTTGCCTCTGGCGGTCCCTGAGCCTCCTTTTGGACTGCAACCGAATTTCTTCGCGCCACGCCAACATTCTGATCGTTAGTAGTACGGAGAAATTGCAGGGAGACAGATGGCAGAAAAATGTGGGGCAGGAAAATTTGGCGTGGAATCGCATCATGGTGTTTGTAAGCGGCCTTTGATGGTGTCGCCACGATGATGCCGGGGAATCTCAGTCGGCGGAGCGACTGAGCTACGTAGGCGATGTCGCTCCGCCGACTCGCATTTCTGTCAATGCACGTGGCCAATGACGCCCGGATGCGTGAATATTTCATGCACGTTCCGGCAGGCTACTTCAACTCAAACAACTGCACGGGATTGATTTTGAACTGCAGCATGTTTGCGGTGTCGCGTTCGTTGTCGCCACCTTTGCGCTGCATGGTGATGCGACCGATTTTCAGGTTGCCGGCTTTGGTGACTTCGACGTCGGCTTTTTCGCCATGCGGCTTCGATGCCGTGACGTTGTCGATATCCGCAATCTCGTAATTCATTGCGGCCAGCCATGCACGAGCATCCGTATCAGTCTGCCAGGTGTTGAACTTGTCGCGGATTTCGTCTTCGTTTCGGAAACCGTCTTTCGCGGTCTTCGAGCCAAGCTCGACTTTTGCTGCGTCTGCATCCTGAGCAGGAAGTCTGCAATGAATCCCGCGGCGATGACACGGAGAACATTCCTGTGCGTGCACAACAAGGCAGGAAGTCTGCAATACCAACAGAAGAATGAGGATTGGTTTCGTGGTCATTCTCGTAACTGCTTTATATACCTCGCACGGGAAACAATAACACAATTCGGTTGTCCCCATTCGGTTGTGTAATTCATGCCGTGCAGAGGCACAACCGAATGAGGACAACCGAATGAAGCGCACGGAATACACAGCCACGGACAGTAGCATAAACGCTGCTCCAACATCACGCTATTCAGGATTTCGAAAACGTGTCACTCAGGGCCGCGTGAGGTGTAATGCATCGTGGCAAAATTTGGGCGTAAATCTTGTTTCGGCTCGCCGGAACTTCGCTTTGCTCCGGTCCGGCCTACGACTCTCGCGCCTTTGCAAAGAGTTCTTCGTCGTTAGTCACGTTGACAATTGACATGGCAATGACACTTCCACGAAGATGAGCGACGAATTGACGCCGTACCGACAAATGGTCTGACCTCGGAGTCGAATCATCTAATCGTAATGCCGGCAGACACTGCCGTGAAGCACAAATCGAACAATGTTTGGCGCGGTCCTGTGTCCTGGCTGAGTTTCTGGAGCCCCCTTGATGTTGCCAACTGGAAATAACCCACCAATGAATCCATCCCTCGATCGACGTCAGCTCCTCGCCTACGCTGGCTTTGGCGCGGTCGCGATGACAGCGGTTGGATCGACTGGAGTTGTGGCACAGCAGTCCACGGCGACGGTTGAACGCCGACGCTACAACATGAAGAAGTCGATCAACCTCTGGGCGTTTCCCTATCCCGCAAAGATGACGCTGCGTCAGTGTCTGCAGCTGGCGAAAGATGCCGGGTTTGACGGCATCGAACTAAACTACGATCTCGACAGCGACCTGTCTCCTAAGTCAGGCACGAAGGAGTTTACGGCGATTCGAAGGATGGCGGAAGAAATCGGCATCGCCATCAGTGGAGTCTGCTCATTCCTGTTCTGGCCATATCCACTCACCAGCAACGATCCGGCCGAGAGGGCTCGGGGCATGGAACTCGCAGGCCTGATGACTCAGGCGGCACATGACCTGGGCACGAAGAATCTGCTGGTCGTGCCCGGAGCCGTGCACATGCCGTGGCGCGCCGATCACGATCCGACACCGAATGACGTTTGCGACAAACGCGCGAAGGAGGCCATCGCCAAACTGCTGCCAAATGCGGAGAAGCTGGATGTCTCGCTGAACATCGAGAACATCTTCTTCAACGCCTATCTGATGTCGCCGTTTGAGATGTGTGCCTTCATTGATCATTTCTCAAGCGAGCACGTCAAAGTGCACTTCGACACTGGTAACATTATGGAGTACCAGTTCCCCGAACACTGGATCCCGATCCTCGGCAAGCGCATCCGCAACGTGCATCTGAAGGAGTACTCAAAGAAGAGTACCGACCATTCGCTCGAAGCCTTCCGTCCGCTGCTCGACGGCACGACCAACTGGCCTGCCGTGATGCAGGCGTTTGAAGACGTTGACTACGACCGCTATCTGACGTTCGAGTATTTCCATCCGTACCTGCATCACCCCGAGGCGTTGATTTACCAGACGGGGGATTCGCTGGATCGGTTGCTGGGGATTAAGTAGGCGAGTTTTTCAGGCGAGCGGCTGGGCGTCAGCCCTCCGAGGTCAGCGGAATCTACTCGGAGGGCTGACGCCCAGCCGCTCGCCGACATGCTGAATTCAGCACTCCGGTGCCGACCAGCACAGGACTGGTTTGCGGGCGGCGTTGACTTCGTCGGGGCGGCAGACGGCGGTGGAATGTGGCGCGCCTTTGACGAGGTCGGCGGGTTCGCTGCAGATCGCGCGAAGTGCGGTGGCGAAGGCGTCAAGAGTTTCGAGCGATTCGGTTTCGGTGGGCTCAATCATCAAGGCTTCTTCCACGACAAGCGGGAAATAGACCGTGGGTGCGTGGAAGCCGTAGTCGAGCAGACGTTTGGCGATGTCCATCGTGGTGACGCCGGTTTGCTCTTTGATTTTGCGGGCACTGGCGACGAATTCGTGCATGCAGCGGTCGCCGTGGGGGACTTCGAGGAAGTCCTTGACCTGGCTGAGCAGATAGTTGGCATTGAGCACTGCGTTTTCCGACGCTTCTCGCAGGCCCTTGCCGCCGAGTGTGCGGATGTAAAAGTAGCCTCGCAGCAGAATGCCGACGTTGCCGAAAAACGTACGCACCTGACCGATGGACTTGGCGGGCGTTGACAGGGAATACCAGTTCTTCGCGGCATCGTAAATGACGACGGGAGCGGGCAGGAACGGGGCGAGGAAATCACGAACGGCGATCGGGCCGGCTCCCGGACCACCGGCTCCGTGCGGTCCAGTGAAGGTCTTGTGAACATTGTAGTGCATCATGTCGCCGCCGAAGTCCCCGGGGCGAGTCTTGCCGAGGATTGCGTTCATATTCGCGCCGTCGATGTAGACGAGCCCACCGACGCTGTGCAGCATGTCGGCCACTTTCGCGATGTCGCGTTCGAAGAGACCGAGCGTGTTTGGGTTGGTCACCATAAAGACTGCGGTACGATCGTCGAGCTGTGACTTGAGTTCATCGAGATCCACGAAACCGTTACGGCCTCCGGCGAGTTGCACGCATTCAAATCCGGCCAGCGCGGCGCTGGCGGGGTTTGTGCCGTGAGCGCTGGTGGGGAAGAGAACTCGTGTGCGTTTTTCGCCACGGTCTTTGAAGTATGCGGCGGCGGTGAGCAGCGCTGTGAATTCTCCTTGAGCCCCTGCGGCCGGATGCAGGGAGATTCCGGGCAGTCCGGAGATCTCTGCGAGCATGCCCTGCATCTCAAACAGGATGCTGAGCAGTCCCTGGATCTGATCCTCCGGTTGATACGGATGACTCGTGGCGGCCTGCGGCAGCCGAGCCAATCGTTCGTGTCGCTTGGGGTTGTACTTCATCGTGCAACTTCCGAGCGGATAGAAGTGCGAATCGACGCTCATGTTCAGCGTGGACAGGTTCACGAAATGCCGCACAACATCGGGCTCGGCAATTTCCGGTAGCGGCAGCAGTTCGGTGGCGAGGTGCGCAGCGTCGATGGCTGGGATTGACGTGACGGGTGGGACGTCGCTTTCCGGGAAGACAATCGTGCCGCGCCCGGCTTTGGACATTTCGAACAGAAGTTGTGTGGCGGTTTGGTTTCGCATGATCTGAAGTTTTCAGTTTCCAGTTTTCAGAAACGAAAGTTGGAGAGTTTGTAGTTTGTAGGCCGGACCAAGCGCAGCGCCGTTCCGGCACGTCCGCGAATTGCCGGAACGGCGCTGCGCTTGGTC
>JAYSPO010000436.1:0-2333 GCA_043722015.1 Candidatus Kuenenia sp.
TCACACGGGCGATATTGTCCTGAAACGGATTCGGCATGGCAGGCAGATCAAAGGAAGTTGCGAGGACGGGAAGTTCGGCGGGCAGATCCAATGAGTCTACCAACACGGCGGCACTCCGTTCAACTCAATTCACGACCGAGATGTCGGCGAGCGGCAGGGTGTCAACCCTCCGTGTGGTTCTTGAGGCTCAATACGTACGGTTGTCAGATTCATGGCCCACGGAGGCCTGACGCCCTGCCGCTCGCCAGGAGATAAACGCTCCCTGCCCTTTACTCCGCAGGAGCCTCTTCCGTCGCACGCTTCCATGTGCCATCAAGCATTTGCTGCAGGGTCGTCTGCATGGTTTCTCCACTGCCGGGTTGATAGCCAACGTGGACGTCTTCGATGACGTTGCCAGGCCCAATGATCACCGTGTGGGGTATGCCGGACACCTGAAACGTCGGAGCGACGGCTGAACTCCGGTCGAGGGCCACGCGCGGCGATAACTGTTTGTCAGAAAGAAACGCGCGAATCTCGTCGGAAGACTCCTGGAGATTGACAGCGACGAACATAACCTTCGATTCATCGAATTTCGACGTCGCCGCGATGTAGTCCGGCAGCGCCATCACGCACGGACCGCACCACGTGGCCCAAAAGTCCAGGACGACGATCTTGTCTTTATGGTCGCTCAACCGGAACGTCGTCCCATCCAGCATCGGAAGTTCAAAATCTGTCGCTGTTTTCCCGATCAATGCAGCGGCTTCTGAATTACCGCCGTCGCTCTGTGGAATGTCCCAGTCAGGTTCGCGGGCCATGGTGGTGACCCAGGTGTCATAGGCCACCAGTCGCTGACTGGCGGCAGGGTCGCCGGTACACAATTCACGCACGGACCGAGCGGGGAACGAGCATTTTCCGAGGAGTACCGATGAGCCTTCAATTCTTCCGTCCACCAGTCGCAATGGCTTCATCGTAATGCAGAACCCGTCCGCCAGCTGGGCCTGAAGAGTTGTTTCATCTTCGTGATCGGCTGCAAAACCATCGGCCTCGTCGGTCGCTTTGACGGCTGGTGCGTTTGCACCTTCATCGGTGGCGGCAGGCTCGGCGTCGACGTTCTTTGGAGCGTCCAGCCACACAATCGCACCGACTCGGCTGCGATCGAATCGCAGTGTTTCGAGTCTCGATTCGAACACAATCCTGTCTCCTTCGATGCCCAACATGCGACCACGCAGCAGATCTCCGTTGGGTGCGATGAGCACATGCGTCGGAGGACTGTCACGGCGAAAACGAGGAATCGTCAACGCAGCCTGCCGGGATTCTTCGTCAATGAACTGTCGAATCGACGCTCCCGACAGATTATCGACTTCAAAATTTGAGAGTGTCACAGCATCAGCAGCACGCTGTTGAGTCCGGCCGTTGACAATCACCTGTCCCACCTGGGTGACATTGGCATTGAATGCGATGCCTCGGCGAGCTGTTGATGACGAATTCATCTTAATGCTTTTCGCAGGGACTCCATCGACCGAAACGACAATGCTGCCATCATGCGCCACCAGCTGGATTTCCGCCTGTGAATTTTTTGCTGTGACTAACCCTTCGTTTGCCTTGCCACCTTGTCGAACGCCCATGCGGACGCCCATCATCATCTGATTCGGCGGCATCGGTCGGTCCAGTACCTGCAGTTGATTCGGTTGCAGATTGAAACACACATTGGTACAGGTTTCGTCGTCGCGTTCCCCGGTACCAAACATCGAAATGGTGAGCGAGGCCCACGATTGTTTCGGCCACTCCAGACGAAAACGAACAGTGTCGCCAGTCAGAATTTCGGGATGAGAATACTGCACGTTCCCGCGAAACTCGAGTTTCGTGCGATCCGGTTCCGGTGTGCTGCCAAATCCCTTCCAGCCGGCCGCGCCAAACCCGCTCTGGTGGATTCTCCCGGCGGCGGTCAGTTCAATGGCGCGAATCTGCGCATGAGGAAACGAACGCACCTCGGTGAGTGGTGATGTGAATTCGATTGCGTCTTCCGTGCAGGCTTTAATCCGGCAGGGAAGCACGTCACTGTTTTTCAGATACAGAACATCCGGGAACGCGATCTGCAACTTTGTGTCTTCTGACAGGTGCATCACGTCCGACGCACGCACAAACCGGGCGTTTTCGACCCCTTGCAGAGTCGAAGAATTCAGACCACCAAGTGGCGTCCATTGAATCGGAGCATCTGCGGCACCTTCGACAACCAGACGCCCCTGTAACGTTCCGTGCTTATGGAAAAGACGATCTGCGGTGACTTCAGTTGAGGCCGAGTCTGTGGCTTTCGCATCGTGCGCTGATCCACGAGTCAGCCCCAACTGCATCAG
>JAYSPO010000437.1:0-13134 GCA_043722015.1 Candidatus Kuenenia sp.
TGATTTAATGGGGTCAGACCCCTTCATGACGGCAGTCGAAGCGAAAAAGCAAACGATTTTGGCTTCGAATACCGTGAGTAGGGGGTCTGACCCCATTAAATCAACCAAGTCTTGCGGGAGCACAGGCTTCGGCCTTGCTGTTGTGTTAAACTGCATCCTGTGAATTCGTACTTTTCAGGTTGAAGGCTGTACTCTAATCGTCAGGCACTGAACTATGTTTCATCAAAAGCTTGTAGCTCTCTTCAGCTTTCTGACGATCCTTGCAGAATTTTCAGAAGTCGTGTCTGCGGCACCGCCAGTTGATTTTCAGCGTCAGGTGCAGCCGATTCTGGCCGAACACTGCACGCTCTGCCACGGCGTCGATAGCGACGTTCGCAAAGCTGGTCTTCGAATTGACGTGCGCGTCGATGCGCTGGCAGGCGGAGAATCCGGAAATGCGGCAATCGTGCCGGGAAGACCGGACGACAGTGAGATGATTCGACGCATCACTTCGCTTGATCCTGAGACCGTGATGCCACCGAAGGATCACAACAAGCCACTTTCGGAAGCTCAGATCGCGACGCTGAAACAATGGATTACGGAAGGCGCCATGTATGAAGGTCATTGGGCGTTCACGGCACCAACAAAGTCAGTGCTGCCAGATGTTGGCACGGATCACCCGATCGATGCGTTCGTGCTGGGAAGACTGAAGGCGGAATCCCTCGCTCCATCGCCGCCAGCATCCAACTCTGCTTTGTGCCGTCGAATTTATCTGGACCTGATTGGTCTCCCGCCAACGCCGCAGGAGTTGTCCGCTTTTGAAACGGACGGAGTGGCGGCGACGATTGAGTCGTTACTACACAGCGACCGCTTTGGCGAAAAATGGGCACGGCACTGGCTGGATCTGGCTCGCTATTCCGACACGAACGGCTACGAAAAGGACTTGCAGCGGGAGCAGTGGGCGTGGCGCGACTGGGTTATTGAAGCCATCAATCTCGATATGCCATACGACCAGTTTCTTGTTGAACAGATCGCCGGAGATCTCTTGCCCGATGCAACTCAGAGACAGATCATCGCCACTGGATTTCTGCGAAACAGCATGATCAACGAAGAAGGGGCGATCGTGGCGGAACAATTTCGTATGGTCGAGATGTTCGACCGCATCGACTGCCTTGGGAAAGCCGTGCTGGGACTGACGACCCAGTGTGCTCAATGTCATACACATAAATTTGATCCGCTGACCCACGACGAATACTTCGGGATGTTTGCGTTCCTGAACAATTCGTACGAGGCTCAGTCGTGGGTCTACACGCAGGAGCAACTGCAGCAGATCGCGGAGATCAGGACTCGCGTCGAGACCCTGGAAGAAAGCATTCGCAGCGCACGACCGAACTGGGAAGCAGAACTGTCGGCATGGGCCCGCGATCTGGAATCAAAACTCGTTGCATGGCAGCCGCTGGATGCCATTGAAATGGGCAGCATCAGTGGACTCAATCACCCAACTCAGGAAGCCGACAAATCACTGTTGATGAAGGGCCACACCAGCAGCGACATCTTCATGATTGCGGCGCCGGAACTGCATGGCGTGACCGGATTGCAGCTGGAAGTCCTGACTCATCGCGATCTGCCTCACAACGGGCCGGGGCGAAGCAACACCGGCACATGGGTCGTGCAGGAACTGGAAGTGCTGGTCCGCAAACCGGGCGTCGCCGAATGGGAGAAGCAGAAACTCGTCAACGCCACAGCAGATTTTTCGCAGCCAGATTCGAAGTCCGACGAAGGCAAGAAATCCGCCGGTCCGGTCTCATACCTGATCGATGGTAAAGATGAGAACTCGTGGTTTGCTGATCGCGGAATCGGCCTGCGGAATCAACCGGGGGTCGCAGTCGTCCAGTTTGAACAACCGCTTGAATTCCCGGTGGGGACGCAATTGAAAGTCGTGTGGCGCATGGGGGACATGGTGGGATGCGCTAGCTTCAGTATCACGACGACCGCAACGCCAACCGCACCAACCGTGGATCATGCCGCAATGCTTGCGCTGCGTGTCCCGAAAGCACAGCGAACGACAGCACAAAACGCCGCAGTATTCACCGCGTGGCGAACATCTGTCGCAGAATTGAAGTCGAACAATGATGAAATTGATGGCATACTCAAATCACAACCAGTGGCTGCGACTTCAATTCTGCACATGGCGGAACGCGAAACCAACAACGTGCGTGCGACGCATCTGCTGGATCGCGGCAACTGGGATCAGCCGCTGCAGGCGATCGAGCCGCATGTCCCGGCTGCTTTCCATACGTTCCCGGAACATGCTCCGCAGAACCGGCTGGGATTCGCGCGGTGGCTCGCGGATCGTCGTTCGCCGCTGACGGCTCGCGTGGCCGTGAATCAGACGTGGCAGGCGATCTTCGGATCCGGGCTGGTTGAAACGTCAGAAGACTTCGGCACGCGAGCCCCCGTGCCGGAGTATCGGGAACTGCTCGACTGGCTTGCGGTGGACTTCATGGAACACGGCTGGAGTCGCAAGCATCTGATTCGCACGATTCTGACAAGTGCCACGTATCAACAATCTTCGCTGCAGCCACCCGCACTGCTGGAACGGGATCCCGCCAATCGCCTGCTGGCGCGAGGGCCGCGTTTCCGTGCGGACTCAGAGGTCGTGCGGGACATTGCGCTGACGGCGTCGGGTTTGATTACCCACAAGGTCGGCGGGCCCGGAGTCATCCCGCCCGTCCCTCAAAACGTGCTCGACTACAACTACACGTATCCCGGCTACTGGACAGCGGCGACTGGTCCGGAGCGTTATCGTCGCACAGTCTATGGTTTTCGCAAGCGTTCGATGCCGGATCCGGTGATGTCGAACTTCGATGCACCGAACGGCGATTTTTCATGTGCGCGCCGCACGCGGTCGAACACACCGCTGGCGGCATTGACGGGATTGAACGAAACAATTTTCGTCGAAGCCGCACGTGCCCTGGCACTGCGAGTCCTCAAGGAAGCCACCACTAATGACCCTGCCCGGGCCGAGTATGCGTTTCTGCTGTGCACGTCGCGACCACCCACCGACGCCGAACGAGACGAAGTACTTGCACTGCTGAAACTGCAGCGACAGCGACTTGCCGATGGTTGGCTGAATCCTCGCGAAGTGACGACGGGCGATGCGGCGAAGCTGCCGGAACTGCCAGGTGAGACGACTCCTCAGGACGCCGCCGCATGGACGCTGGTGGCTCGCGTCCTGCTGAATCTGGACGAAACGCTTTCCAAGTTTTAGGCGTAGAGTTTCTCTTGATTCAATTCGTGCGACAGAAATACGGCGGGAGACTTGCAGCCAACTATCGTCATTCGCGACACTCCGCAGGCTTAAAGGAGGATCGCGAGAATGCAAAATGTGCTGGCAGTGGTGCTGGCCGGTGGGAAGGGCTCCCGGCTGGACCCGTTAACGCGTGACCGCAGTAAACCGGCAGTGCCGTTTGGCGGATGTTTCCGCATCGTGGATTTTACGCTTTCGAATTGCCTGAACAGCGGCATCCGGAAAATTCTGGTGGTCACGCAGTATAAGGCCGCAAGTCTGGAACGTCATATCGAGCTGGGCTGGCATTTTCTGCCGGCTGAGCTTGGCGAATTTGTCAATGTGCGTCCACCAGAACAACGCATCGATGAAAACTGGTATCTGGGAACTGCGGACGCGATTTATCAGAATATCTACACCATTGAAAAAGTGCGACCGAAGTATCTTGTTGTGTTGAGCGGAGATCATGTCTACCGGATGGACTATTCGCAGTTCGTGCGTGAACACATCGCGTCGAAAGCGGATGCCAGCATTGCCTGTCTGCCAGTGCCCCTGGAGGATGGTGGCCGATTCGGAGTCATGCAGGTTAATGATGATCGACGCATCATTCAATTTTGCGAAAAGCCGTCGGATCCCGATCCGATGCCCGGCCGACCTGACATGTGCCTGGCGTCGATGGGGATTTATGTCTTCAACACGGAATTTCTGTTTGAGCGGCTTTGTGTGGATGCCAACGATCCGGCCAGCCATCGGGATTTTGGAAAGGACATCATTCCCTCGATCGTTGATTCTTCGAACATCATGGCCTGGCCGTTTATTGACGAAGAGACACGTCAGCCCGCGTACTGGCGCGACGTCGGGACGCTGGATTCCTATTACGATGCGAACATGAATCTGATTTCAGTGCAGCCGGAACTCAATCTGTACGACCCGAACTGGCCGATTCGCACATGGCAACCTCCTCTGCCGCCTCCGAAGTTTGTGTTCAATGACCACGACCACAGCCCGCCGCGCGTGGGAAGTGCCGTTGACAGTCTTGTGTGTTCCGGGTCGATCATTTCCGGTGGCACCGTGGAACGCTGCGTGTTGTCGCCGCGCGTCCGGGTGCATAGTTTTGCGACGGTCCGCGATTCGATCCTGTTTGAGGGCGTCGATGTCGGGCGGAACTGCCGTATTGAACGTGCGATCATTGATAAGGGTGTCCGAATCCCTGATGGTGTGTCGATCGGCGTGGATCGTGCCGCCGATCTGGCTCGAGGGCTGACAATTTCTGATCGAGGGGTTGTTGCGGTGGCCCGGAATGTCCGCTTCTGAGAACATCTGACCGGGGGTGGGCATCAATTTCGTGGTCGCCGCGACATCGTCAGCATAACTTCTGAGGCATGCAGCAGGATGGAATTTCCTGTAGCTGAATTCGCAGGAATTCAGGAAGGCTCTGAATTCCTGCGAATTCAGCGGCGGAACAGGGAAGAATTTCTCTGCCGCTCGCCTTGAAGACTGTTGAAACGGTCTTCGCCAGGATATGCTGCAACACCGTTCGAATTCCTGTAGATCCTGTTGACAAAATCCACTTCTGTGGCGGCAGCGGAAAGCCTCCTTCATGTCAGACTTTGACGAACGATTGCAACGAGCCATCCAGCGCGGCGAACAGGCTCGGATGGCAGACAGTGCGTCTGCCGAAGCAGATGCCGCGACGGAAGAAGATCTGCGAAGTAAGCATTCGCAGCTACGCAGTGATCTGACGGAGCACATCGAAGGATGTCTGCAGAAACTTTGCGATCATTTTCCCGGCTTCGACTATAACACGGTACTCAACGAAAAAGGCTGGGGAGCTCGCATCAGCCGCGATGACATCAAACTGGGACGCGGCACGGCCAAGAACGAATACAGCCGCCTGGAAGTCCTTGTTCGCCCCTTTTCGGATATGCACATTCTTGAAATCGCCACAAAAGGCACGCTCCGCAACCGTGAATCACTCAATCGCAGCAACTACCGATTTCTGAAAGATGCCGCGTTGCCTGATCTGAAGCAAATCGTAGACGGGATCGTACTGGAATTTGCCGAACAGTTTTCAACGAATGTGTAGCCGCGAATTCCCACAGCTCGACTTCCTGAATGGAACGTAATTCCTGACAATTGGCACAAAACGGGCTGAACTTGCGTCCAAACGCGAACCGATTATCATGTGTCGCTGTCGATGAAGGCAGGGAGAGATGGCAGAGTGGCCGAATGCGCATCATTGCTAATGATGTGACTCCAGAAATGGGGTCCGGGGGTTCGAATCCCCCTCTCTCCGCTTAAAAAGCTCACGGGATTTCCTGTGGGCTTTTTGCGTTTGAACGCTGCTGAGTTACGTTTCGCACCGAATTACGGTTTACGATTATTGTCTGAGTCATCGCAGCCCGGGAGTCTGTCCCGATCCTCCAGCATCGTGAACGGCAAGGCGCTAGCGGGCTGTTGATTTAATCCCAATTCTGTTCGTAGTCCCGGCTTCAGCCGGAATTCGCTGGCGGTTCCGGCAAAAAAACCGCCTGAAGGCGGAACTACAAACTTAAATCAACACCCCGTCAGGCCCGTGCGGCTTCCGACAGAAACTCCCGCGTGATCGCTTCCTGAGGCGCTTCGAAGATCTGCTCGGGGGGCCCGGATTCGGCAATGCGGCCGGCGTGCAGGATATGAACCTGATGCGCGACGGTGCGGGCGAAGGACATCGCGTGAGTCACGACGATCATCCGCTGACCGCTCGCCGCAAGATCTGTCATGACGCTGATCACTTCAGCAGTGGTGCGCGGATCCAGAGCGCTCGTAGGTTCGTCGAACAGAATCGCTTCAGGATTCATCGCCAGTGTCCGAGCGATCGCGACGCGCTGCTGCTGGCCTCCGGACAACGAACCGGGGCGGGCGTTTTCTTTGTCAGCCATGCCCACGCGCGCCAGAATGCGACGCGCGTTCTGCACGGCGGCTTCGCGAGACTGCTTCAAGACGTGGATCGGTGCTTCCGTCACGTTTTCCAGCACGGAACGATGTGGAAACAGGTTGAACTGCTGGAACACCATGCCCACGCGCTTCCGAATCTGCAGCAGGGCCGCATCACGTTCCGGCCCGGCAACCGCGTTGAGTACGATATCGCTGACGCGGATCGATCCGGAGTCGAAGGATTCCAGTCCATTGATTGTCCGCAGGAGTGTGCTCTTGCCGCCGCCCGATGGTCCCAGCAGCACGCAGACTTCGCCGTCGGCAACTTTCAGGCTGACACCTCGCAGGACTTCATGCTGCTGGTAGCGTTTGACGATATTGGTCAGCTCGATCATCCGCGGCGATCCTGATTCAGGTTTTTCTCCAGACGATTCGTCATCACGGACAGCGGATAGCTCATCGCCAGATAAAGCAGCGCCGTCAGCAGTCCGAGTTCCACGATCGCACCGGCGCTGCGAGCCTGGATGTAGTACTGCTTCGAAAGTTCCACGACCGTAATCACGGAACACACAGCCGTGTCCTTGAACAGCGCGATGAAGTCGTTGGTCATGGGCGGCAACACCAGCCGTGTCGCCTGAGGAATGATAATGCGGCGCAGGGCGAGGCTGCGAGACATGCCGAGCGAGATCGCCGCTTCCATCTGGCCGCGCGGAATCGACTGAATGCCGCCGCGATAGATTTCTGCTTCATACGCTGAATAGTTGATCGCCAGTCCCATCATCGCCGCCGCAAAGGCATTGATTGTCAGTTCCATGCCGGGAAAAATCATGTCCAGCAGCTTCGGCACGAGGAAATAGATCAGGTACAACTGCAGCACCAGCGGAGTGCCACGGACGACTTCCACATACACAGCGGCTGGTCTGCCCAGATACCACGGCCCATACAATCGAGCCAACGCGATCAGCAGACCAATAAACACCGCGATCGGCATCGCTGTAATCGAGAGCAGCACAGTCATTCCCGCCGATTTCACCAGCAGCCCGCCGCGTTGCCGAATGACGGTCCAGCCGCTGGAAGGCTCGTAGCTTGCCGTCGCCGCATCCTGATCATCACGATCCGGTGCCGGGCCGGGACTGCCGATAAAGCCGCCCGATTCATCCGTTTCAAGTCCCCGCATCCTCTGCGTGTCATTCCACATGCCGTACTTCGCAAAGATCTGGTGCAGCCGTCCGTCCTGCAGCGCCTTGAGCAGAATTTCGTTCACGGCGCGAAGCAAATCCTGATCGGTCTTGCGCGCCATCGCGACGTAGTAACCGCGTCCGACAGGCTCACCGATCGGACGCAGTTGTGGAAAGCCCTTCGCATAGAAGATCCAGATCGGAAGATCCTGGACATTCGCATCGATCCCGCTCAGTGCAAGTTCGGTGGCATCCATAGCATCGGTCGCACCTTCAAACAGGGCCACGTCGAGTTTGTCGCCACCGAATCGCTCGACATAGTCCTGCGCGGCTGATCCGCCAAGCAATGAGACCTTGCGGTTGCGTCCATCGACGGGCTTGAGCAGATCGTCCCACGACGTGAGACTGTCATCGGCAACGCGGCCAAGCAGCTGCAATTCGTAGATGTAATACGGGATCGATACGCCATAGCGCGCTGCGCGATTGGGCGTCCATTCATAGCCGTTCAGCACGAGATCAATGTCACCGCGATCCAGCAGATCCGGCAGCTTATCCCATTGTCCCTGCGAGAATACCGCCTTGACACCGAGGTGCTCCGCAATCAGTCGGGCCAGTTCCACTTCAAAGCCGACCAGCACCGTGGGATCATCGGGGGCCGGGTAGATAAACGGACCACCGCCCTCCTGATCGGCCCCCCAGACAAGAGTGCCACGTTGCCGTAGCCGGTCGAGCCCATCGTCTGCCGCACTGGTTAGCGGCAGCATCAACCACGCCGCGACAATACACGACAGTGCCCACGGCACCGGAAATCGCGGAACCTGAAGAAGATCACCTTTCGCTGCCAGGGGTGCTACGATTTCAGACATCTCCCGAGAATGGTAACCTTTTTCAAAACTTCATGAGGTCATCCATGCTACATCGGATCGTTCCGCCATCGTACTCAGAACTCGGCTCATCTGCAGCATCTTTTATAAAGTAAGCGGAACTTAACCCATCCAACGACGCTTTCTGGAAGCATCAATCGGTGGGTACACTGTCCTGATTGAGCCCTTCTCTTCGCTCTCCGGATTCCTTTCTGATCCCATCAACAGGGCAGCCCGACGGTATGGCATCACGATCTGTGAGTCTGTGGATTGATCAACTGAAAGCCGGCGACCGTGGGGCGACGGAGAAACTCTGGGAGCGGTATTTTCAGCGGTTGATGGGCCTGGCTCGAAAGCGGCTGGAGAATCGCCCTCGACTGGGAGCGGATGCGGAAGACGTGGCGCTCAGCGCGTTTGACAGTTTCTTTCGCGGAGCAGAAGAAGGTCGCTTTCCGCAGTTGAATGATCGCGACGAATTGTGGCATTTACTCGTGACCATTACTGCTCGAAAGGCGCAGCGGCTGGTCCGGGATCAGGCGCGGCAGAAGCGCGGAGGCGGAGCGGTCCTGGGGGAATCGGCGATTTTCCTGCCGGATGCGACAGGCAAGAGAAGTCTCGGTATCAATGAGGTATTCTCAAAAGCGCCGAGTCCCGAATTCGTGGCGCAGCTGACGGAGGAGTATCAACGTCTGTTCGAACATCTGCAGGACGCCGACCTGCGAAAGATAGCGACTCTGAAGATGGAAGGATACACCATCGACGAAATTTCGACGCAGCTCGGGCGTGCACCAGCAACCATCGAACGGAAACTCAAAGTCATTCGCGCGGTCTGGGAAAAGGATCTGGCAGAACAGGAACGAGACAAGCTGGATTGAAAGGTGTCGGTGATGGAGTCAGCTCATGAATCTGCCGCTAAGTGGCTGAAACTGGATGAATTGTGTGACCGCTTTGAGTCTGCCTGTCTCGCCGGAACACAACCTCGCATCGAAGAGTTTTTGATCGACGTGCCCGTCGAGCGGCGCGATGAAACAGTGCGCGAGCTGCTGAAGGTCGATGCCCATTATCGCCGCGAGTCGAAGAATCTGCCGAGCGTCGCGGAGTACCGGTCGCGGTTTCCGGAGGTGGACAGTTTATGGTTGCGGACTCTGCTCGCGCCGCCTGCGTCCCGGGCCTCGTTGGAATCACCCGGCATGATGTCCGCACGAGACCAGTTTTTGTACGATCCGTCGTTACTGCCCGATGTGCCTGGTTATGAAGTGCTCGAGTTGATTGGCCGCGGAGGCATGGGTGTCGTCTACAAGGCTCGGCAAATCAGTTTGAATCGCCTGGTGGCGTTAAAGATGGTTCTGGCGGGTGACCTTGCGGGACCGGAAACACTGGCAAGATTTCGTACGGAAGCACGAGCGGTCGCACAGTTGCAGCATCCGAATTCGTCCAGATTTACGAGGTCGGCGAGCATCACGGACGGCCCTGTCTGGCGTTCGAATATGTGGCAGGAGGCGGGCTGGATCAGCGTCTGCGTGGCGAACCGCAGCCACCATCCGCGGCGGCGGAACTGATCCGGACTCTGGCTCTGGCCATCCAGTTCGCTCACGCGCGAGGAATAGTCCATCGCGACTTAAAACCGGCCAATATTCTGTTGGCGACAACTGCCAGGGCACTGTCTGGTGATTCACGGACCGCAACACCTTCTGACGACCTGGCCTGCGAAGCAGATCCGCCAGGACCGCGGCCCGCGCGGAGACAAAGTTCATCGGTTGAAAATCCGACACAGTCCGGCGGTACACTCGGCAGAGTTTACGGGTACCCGAAAATCAGCGATTTCGGCCTGGCGAAAGACCTCGAGAACGATTCGCAGCAGACGAAGTTCGGAGAAATTCTCGGCACGCCAAGCTATATGGCACCGGAGCAGGCGACCGGCCAGGCGAATGCCATCGGTCCCGCAACCGATGTGTACGCATTGGGAGCGATCTTGTACGAGATGCTGACGGGTCGGCCTCCATTCCGCGCGCCAACGGTCCGGGAAACGCTGGATCAGGTCCGTTCGCTGGAGCCGTTGTCGTTGCGGCGGATGCAGCCGACGGTTCCGCGCGACCTCGACACAATCTGCCTCAAGTGCCTGCACAAGGATCCTGCCCGGCGCTATGCATCGGCAGAAGCCCTGGCCGACGACCTGCATCGGTATTTGCGCGACGAGCCAGTGCTGGCGCGGCCGGTCAGCACGACCGAGCGAACGTGGCGCTGGTGTCGTCGGCATCCGCTGGTGGCGACCCTGCTTTCGCTGTTGTGCCTGGTCACAATTGGCGGTGTGACGGGGATTGCGTGGAAGGGGCGAGAGGCAGCAGAGCAGCGAGAACTGGCGGTGAACAACGCCGCCAGATTTCGCGGTGAGCGTGACCTGGCTCAGAAGAATCAACAGGCAGCCGAGGCGGCTCAGCGGGACGCCGAACGAAGTTCCTATCTGCATCGGGTCGGTCAGGCACGCGGCGATTGGGATGCGTCGCTCATCCGGACTGCGACGGGCTCGCTCCGAAGCAAAATGGGCTACTTCAACCGCCTGGCTGTCACACCCGATGGCGGTCGCCTGTTGCTGCCGAATGGGTTTAATCGCGGAACGCCAGGCCAGGGAGAAAAGACGCTTCTGGTTTTGGATCTGGAGCAAGCCAGCATTGTGCAGACGTTTCGCGGACACAGCGGATGGCTGAACGATGTTTCTGTGACGCGCGATGGCGCGCGGTACGCGACGGCCAGTGAAGACAAGACCGCTCGGATTTGGAACGCCGCGACAGCCAAGGAAGAGCCAAAGTTGACCGGACACACTGCGGCGGTGACCAGTGTCAGCTTTCATCCCGATGACGAGACTCTCGCCACCGCTGCGGCGGACGGGTCGATTCGGCTCTGGGATCGCGCGTCCGGCACGTTGCGTCGGGAGCTGTTGGGTCATGTCGGCCGAGCGACACGCGTGGCGTTTGATTCCCGCGGGCTGCGGTTGGCATCCGCAGGCGACGATCACACGATTCGCCTTTGGAATGTTGAGTCGGGCAGAGAGCTCGTCGTGCTGCACGGACACACGGGCAGCGTCCGAGCGGTCGCGTTCAGCCACAATGATCGTTGGATAGCATCGGCCAGCGACGACGAAACGGTGCGATTGTGGGACGCGAATACGTTCCAGTTGGTGCATGTGCTGCGGGGCCACAGCGGAAACGTGATGGACGTCGCCTTCAGCATGGACGATCGCCGACTCGGTTCGTGCGGGATCGATATGACCCTCAAACTGTGGGAGATCGAATCGGGGGAAGAAGCGATCTCCCTACGCGAAGCCACCGGTTGGCTGATGGGTCTTGCGTTTCACCCCGACGGCCAGCGTATTCTCGCGGTCCACGAAGCGTCGATCCGAATTTGGAATTCTCATCCACAAACCTCACCGGAATCCTGCTGGCGGAACTTCAACAGGGGAATCTCGAGGGATATCGCCATATTTGTGAGCGTCACCGTGCGTTAATCGGCGACAAGTCTTCGCCATCAGACATCAACAACGCGGTCTGGTATAGCCTGATGGCTCCCCACGCGATTCCCGCTCCGCAGGTGCTCGTGGATCTGGCTCAGCGGGCTGTCGGGGGAGCCAGGAATTCGGACCGGGGAATCTTTATCAGCACACTCGGCTGCGCTTTCTTTCGCGCCGGGCAAGATGAGTCCGCGCTTCGCACGCTGGAGGAGTCGATCAGGATCAATGGCAACGTGGGCTTTGTCGAGGACCGGCTCTTTTTGGCGATGACCGAATCTCGCCTCGGGCACCGCGACCAGGCTCAGGAGTGGCTCAAGCAGGCGGAAGCCTGGCTGGCTGCGCCACCGCAGACCAATCCCGATGGCACGCCCGTCAAGCGATCCTGGAAGGACCGCCTCGTCCAGGACATTCTGCTGCGCGAAGCCCAATCGCTCGTGAATCCGGCGGCTCCCGTGCCCTGATCGCAATGGGCTGCTCGTGCTCAGTCAGTCGTAACTGGATCGATCGGGTGGCCGGGGCTGGACTGCGCGGAGCGAAGGAAGCCCCGGGGTTTCGGGCTCGCCGAGAACGAGCCAAATTCTCAGAAATTCGGCCGACCTTGTCCGCACGCCAGAAATTTTCGAAATGTACCGGATTTCGTGAGGGAGTCCGCGCGCGGTTGGGAATTACCTGAGTATCGAGCCACTCGAACGCACGTCATGGTGACGCGAACACGAGCGGACTCATTTTCCCAATGAAGCAAGGAAAGAACCATGAAGACAAAAACCCAGGTGAAAGCCGGCGGAATCAGACAAAACCACAACCAGGCCAGCGCGGCGTTGAAAGTGAAGACGAACGTTAAGGCAGGAAGGAAGCCGATTGATCCGCCTGATCCGGACTAACGTGGCACTGAAGATCCACAGCAGCGTCGTTTCCACTTGAGCCTGAGGCGCTAGCCGAGTTGTAGCCGCAAACAAATCGGCTAGCGCCTCAGGCTCAAGTGAGTCCTGGCGACGCGAACTCGAACGGCAACACAACTTTTTCTCAACAGGGGCAGAACAATGAAGACCACGACCCAGGTGAAGGCCGGCGGAGTCAAACAAGACCATAACCAGACCAGCGGAGCGCTGAAGGTCCGTAGCAGCGTCAAGGCCGGCGGAATCAAATACAACCATAATCAGACCAGCAGAGCGATCCGCAGGAACGTCAAGGCGGGTTCGAAACCGGCCGATCCCACCGACACCCGACTCGTTCGACTGTCCCGGATTCTCCCTTAACGACCCCATCCATCTGCTTCACCAGCGGCACCAGGCCGTTGGGGTCAAACTCTGGACAGTCGCGCCAGTGCTCTTTCAAAGAGGGAATGCTGGGTGGCCGGGGTTGGAGGGCGCTAGCGGACTGTTGATTTAAGTTTGTAGTCCCGCC
>JAYSPO010000438.1:0-12650 GCA_043722015.1 Candidatus Kuenenia sp.
CATCGTGACGGGCGGCAACTTGCCTCCGTCGCGTGCCGGGAACTGGTAGGTGATGATCGCCGCTTTGGGAAACGTCTCCGTATTGAGTTCGTTCTTGTCGTTCAGAGTTCCGTCGTGAGTCACGCTGGATTCCACCGACGTCGGTGCTCCCAGTTTGAGCGCCCACACGGGATGATCGATGATGTGACATCCCATGTCTCCCAGCGCACCGGTGCCGAAGTCCCACCAACCGCGCCAGCCGAACGGCGCATATGCAGGATTGTAAGGACGTTCCTGAATCGGGCCGAGCCACAGGTTCCAATCGAGCGTTTTGGGGACAGGCGGAGTTTGTGCCGGACGACCGATGCCCTGCTTCCAGAGCTTTCCGGCTCGGTCAGACCAGACATGAACTTCACGGACTTCGCCGATCACACCGGCCTGAATCCATTCATTGGTCAACCGTGAGCCTTCGGTCGCGTGCCCTTGATTGCCCATTGATGTCATCACCTTCGCGGCCTTTGCGGCTTTGGTCAGCTCTCGACATTCAAAGAGAGTATGAGTCAGCGGCTTCTGGCAGTAGACGTGCTTTCCAGCCTTGATCGCCGCCATCGAAGCAACGGCATGGATATGGTCAGGTGTTCCGACAGTCACAGCGTCGATGTTGTCGGCTTCTTTGTTGAGCATCTCGCGAAAATCTTTGTATCGTCTCGCTTTCGGATGAGCGTTAAACGTGCCAGCCGCTCTTTCGTCGTCCACGTCGCACAATGCCACGAAGTTGGCACCGAGCTTGCTGACGGTCGCAATATCCCCACCGCCCATGCCGCCGGCACCGATCCCTGCGACCTGAAGTTGCGCGCTGGGAGCAATGTATCCCGGGCCGCCCAGCACATGTCTCGGAACCAGCGTGAATCCAAACGCTGCAGATGCAGCTGCGGAAACAAATTTTCGCCGAGAAGGCTGAAATCCTTTCGGTATGGTCTCACTGACGTCAGTCATCACGGCTCCCTGGGAAAATGGCAAGACGGAAGCGAATGCTCCGCGAACGCTGAATTCGTGCAAATCAGCAAAGGCAGGCAGGTACTCAGGAGATACTCTATGCGAGTGTCCTGGCATAGACCAGCAAGCGGCCATCGCGGCTGTGACCGGCATGCAGGAACAGGAAAAAGAAGTCTGGGGGAGCCCGTAAACGGCGGCGAGAAACCGTGGCGATTGGCGGTGCGTGGCGGGCGGTTGAATTGTGCTGCGCCCAAATGTTCAGATGTTGACTTCTTGATTCGCTGGAAGGACGTCATCATGGCGGGTTTCCGGGTGAACGATCTGGAATGAGTCAGAAATCGCTCCCCTGATCTACCGGAGTCTGGAAACGGCTCCCCCTCACTTCTGTGATTTCCAAAACGGTGTTGTTTCAGGCCGTAAAAAGCTATAATCCCGCGACTGAATTCCCATGAAACACAAGACCTGAAGTTATGTCGATGAATCAGACGCTGCGGGGAAATCCACTTACTCACATTGTGTTGCTGGTGGCCGCTACCATCGGAGAGTTTGGCTTCACTTCCTCGGTTAACGCTCAAGACCGGGCAACAGCGTCGAGCAGCATCGATTTTTCACGAGACATTCGCCCAATCCTCAGCAACGTCTGTTTTACCTGCCACGGACCGGATGAACAGTCCCGTGAGGCGGACCTGCGACTTGATACCGAGGAAGGACTCTTTCAGATTCGTGACGAGAATTCGATCGTCAAGCCAGGGGATGCCGCCTCCAGTGAACTTGTCAATCGCATCCTGTCCGCAGATCCGGACATCCAGATGCCGCCGCCTGGATCGAAAAAGAAGCTCAGCGACGAACAGCGACAGTTACTGATTCAGTGGGTCAATTCCGGAGCGGCCTGGAGTCAGCACTGGGCGTTCATGCCACCGTCGAAACCTGCGGTACCTGATATCGAAACTCAGAATGTTGCGGGGTGGCCACGGAATGAAATTGACCAGTTCCTCGAACAAGCTCAGGTGAAACATCGGCTTCTTCCTTCACGGCAAGCCGATGTCTACACGCTCATCCGGCGCGCCTATCTCGATCTGATCGGACTGCCACCCTCGGTGGACGAAGCAGACGCGTGGGCGCAGCGGCTGCAGCCAACCACTTCAAGCGGGAATGCGACGGATTCCGCCGTGGTTGAAGAAACGGCATGGAAGGCGCTGGTTGATGAACTCATCGCACGCCCGGAATACGGGGAACGCTGGGCTCGCCGCTGGCTGGACCTGGCCCGCTACGCTGACACAAACGGCTATGAAAAAGACCGCGAACGTTCTATCTGGCCGTATCGCGACTGGGTGATCAATGCGATTAATGGCGATATGCCGTTTGATCAATTTTCCATTGAGCAACTTGCCGGCGATATGCTGCCGGATGCAACTCAGGCACAACGCATTGCCACCGGATTTCATCGCAACACAATGCTGAACGAAGAAGGTGGAATCGATCCCATGGAGTTTCGCTACTATGCGATGACTGACCGTGTCGCGACAACCGGCACCACATGGCTCGGCCTGACGACCGGCTGTGCCCAGTGCCACACGCATAAGTATGACCCCATTACTCATCGCAATTATTATCAGTTGATGGCAGCCCTGAACAATGCCGATGAGCCATCACTGGAGTTACCGGGCGCAGACTTCGAGAGTCACTGGCAGGCCAATCTGCGGAAGGCCGACGAGCTTCAGCAGGAACTCCCGGAGAAATGGCCGATTCAGGACTTTGAGGAGGTCCCGGTTAAAGTCGTATCGGCGAAGATAGAATTGCCATCAGATGCAACAGACAACGCATCAGGGTTCCGAATGGAATCGGACCAATGGCTCACGCCAACCGACGCGAAAGCGAATGCTGCAACGTATGTCGCTGATCTGTCTTTGCAGGACGCAGACTTTGACAAAGTGAAGCTCTCCCTGCGAACAGCAAAGGGTCAGCGCGGCCCCGGGAATTCCGAGGGTGGCAACTTTGTGCTCAGCGAGATTTCATTTACCGCGTTTCCAATGGCCCCGGACAGCAGTGAAAACGAAACGCATGCAGAAGCTCTTAGTGGCATCATTCTGCCAGTCAAGTCCGCCACTTCCTCAGTGCAGCAGTCCGCACACGAGCTTGAGAAGGCATTTGATTCCAGCATCGATACAGGTTGGGGAATTCACGGTGCCAATGGGATACCCATGACGGCGGAGGCCACGTTTACGCTCGACCTGACTTCACTCAGGATACTCGCTGCCGCGTCGAACGGCGAGTCACTTTCTACCCCGTCGCCCCTGCGGCTGCGCGTTACCATGGTTCAGAACTACGGCCATCAGCATACGATCGGCGAGTTTCATCTGCAGCCTGAACGATCACTGCCGATTGAAGAGAGCCTGAAGCTGCGCGAACAGGAAGTTGCCGCAATGTTTGCCACCTGGTTACAGAATGAGCGAAGCAACGCTGCACAATGGCAGGTGATGAGACCTGTCGAGGCCCACGCATCGTTGCCGACACTTACGATTCAGGCCGATGACTCCATCTTTGCCTCAGGTGACACTGCCAAACGAGACGACTACTTTGTTGCGTTTGCTGCGGTCGATGGACCCATCACGGCCCTGCGTCTGGAAGCCCTGCCTGACGAGCGACTTCCCGCGCGCGGGCCAGGAACGACTTATTACGAAGGAACTTTGGGCGACTTTTACCTGACTGAGCTGCATGCCAAATCGTCTGCGGCGGATTTCCCATTCGCCTCCGCGACCGAGACTTATGCAAAGAATCGTTTTGGAAGCAGCCCGGCGACTGCTGCGATGGCGATTGATGGAGATGCGCAATCGGGCTGGGCGATCCATGATCGCCAGGGCGCACGGCATGTCGCCGTCTTCGTTTTCCGGCATCCTGTCCCGGCTGGCACGCCGCTGCATCTGCAGATGACATTCGGGCGGCATTTCGCAAGTTCTCTGGGACGCTTCCGGTTCTCCGCAACGTCCGTAGAGCGTGAGACTGCGGCGCGAGATTACTCCGATGAAATCGCGGACTTACTGCTCGTTCAGGATGAACAACTGCAGCCGCAGGATCGTGACTCATTGCGGCAACAGTTTCTACTGACCGCACCGCAGCTGGCTGAAGAAGTCGAACGCATTCGAAGGTTGCGGATGCGACCGACAGTTCCGGAGTCCCTTGTGATGCAGGAACGTCCCGCGAATCATCCGCGTTCGACGTATCGGCATCATCGCGGCGAATATCTGCAGCCGAAAGAAAAGGTCGAACCTGAACTGCCGGAATTCCTTCACGCATGGCCTGCAGACATGCCAAAGAATCGTCTGGGATTTGCCAGGTGGCTGGTGAGCCCCGAGAATCCGCTGACGGCACGTGTCATCGTTAATCGACACTGGGCAGCGTTTTTTGGCCGAGGCATTGTTGCAACGGTCGATGATTTCGGCATGCAGGGAAGTCCGCCTGATCATCCGGAACTGCTCGACTGGCTGGCGGTAAAATTCATGGCGGATGATCAATGGTCTGTGAAGCAACTGCATCGGAGGATTGTCACGAGTGCCGCGTATCGGCAATCGTCCGTCTACCGGGTGGAGGCCGCTGCGATCGATCCGGAAAACCGTTTACTCACGTTCATGCCTCGACTGCGACTGGAAGCTGAGATCGTACGCGACTCCATGTTACAGGCTTCCGGGACGCTGTCGCACAAACGCGGAGGTGTTCCCGTTCGTCCACCTCAGCCAGCAGGAGTAACCGAAGTTGCCTATGGTGGCCAGGGCTGGAATGCCAGTACCGGCGAAGACCGCTACCGCCGCAGCATTTACACCCACATCAAACGTACGGCACCATTCGCAATGATCACGACATTTGATGGACTCAGCGGAGAAGCGTGCGTCGCCAGTCGCAGTCGATCAAATACGCCGCTCCAGGCTCTGACATTGCTGAACGATGTGATGTTCCTGGAGATGGCGCAAGCCGCCGGCAATCACATTTTGGCGCGTGCGGAACTCGCCACTGATGAAAAAAAAATCACGCAACTGTTTCGCCAGGTGCTCACGCGGAACCCGGATCAGGAAGAACTTGCCTCACTTTCGGCATTTGTGCGCAGGCAACGTACAGCGTTCCGGCAGAATCCGGAATTGGCTCATCCGCTGGAGAACGCCGTTGAGAAGGATCAAACATCATCGGACGATGAAGTCGTGGAACGCGCGGCCTGGACCGCCACGGCCCGAGCTTTATTCAGCCTGGACGAGGCAGTGACAAGGCCATAGTTCGACTGCACGTATTTGTCAGCCGCAGGCCCCAGGACTGCAGTGTTTTTCGTTTCATAAGCACTGGTGCACAAGTAAGTTGGCACAAATCGTTTAACGGCGAGCCGTAGGCGTAGGCGGAAGCACGCGGGATTCGCCTACGCCTACGGCTCGCCGTTAAACTAAAAAACTTCTGCCCTAATGCTTACGAGGCCCTATTTCCGTATTTCACCGGGGGGGATTTTGGAGCGACCCGTTTGACTGGAAACTACCAACCGCAATAGGGGTGGCATTTTTGCCTTGCGTCCCCTCGATCATGACGTGCCTTCGTGGAAGAACAGAGGCAATCCGGGGTTTGATTGCGGGAATTGGTAGCGCAGTCCTTTCCGAATGGCTGATTGCTCGTAGAATCCGCGTAGAGCATGGAGAGAATTGACGAAGTCAGATTGTGTCAGAGACGTTATGGCCAAAAAGGCAGCAAAATCAGCAGCGAAACCGAAGGCCGCCCCGAAATCAACGCCTGCAGCCAAATCGGCTGCCGCGGCGAAGTCGGAGACTGCGAAGAAATCACCGTCGGAAAACGCACCTGCGTCCGGAAACTCGCCTGCATCCGCAAAAAAAACGACCAGCGTCGATAAACTGTCAAAGGCTGGTCTGCGGCAGTCTTCCGGAGTGAACGACGAAGGGATCGAGCAGCGGACGCAGGAGATTGGTCGCGAATTGTTCGGCCGCGTGCAGCATCGGGCACCATCAATCTTTCACGGTCGGTGGTGGGAAGATCGGCTCATGTCGTGGGCCATGGGCGACGAAGCTGTCAAAGTGCAGATGTTCCGGTTTGTCGACGTCCTGCCAATGCTCAAAGATCACTATGCCATCGCGCGGCATCTGGACGAGTACTTCGAAGACGTCCGTGACAAACTTCCCTGGGCAGCTCGGGTCGGCCTGGATCTGTCCGTCAACAATACGATCCTCAGCCGCGCGCTTGCATATAATGCCCGCACGAACGCCGCGCGAATGGCGCGACGATTCATCGCGGGCAGCAATGTCGATGAAGTCCTGTCGTCAGTCCGCAAGCTGCGTCGCAATCGGTTCGCATTTACGCTCGACCTGCTCGGCGAAGCCATCATCAGTGACAGTGAAGCCGATCGATATCAGCAGTCGTACATCGATCTGATCAACGGGATGTCGGAGCAGGTCGATGAATTTCCGGATGATCTGTTACTTGATTCCGATCATGAGCGACGCATTCCTCGCCTCAACGTGAGTATCAAACTTTCGGCACTCGACAGCCAGTTTGCTCCGATCGATGCGGAAGGAACGATTCGCCGTGTTTCCGCGCGACTGCGTCCGGTGCTGCGTGCGGCTCGTGAGAATCATGCCTATGTGCATATCGACATGGAGCAGAACGACTATCGTGAACTCACGTTTGAGATCTTTCGCCGCGTGATGATGGAAGATGAATTCCGCGACTACGCCGATTGCGGGATCGTGGTTCAGACCTATCTTCAATCTGCGGAACATGATCTCCATCGAATGCTCGACTGGGCGAAACAACGCGGCACACCGATCTGGATCCGGCTGGTCAAGGGCGCGTATTGGGACTACGAAAACATCGTGGCCGAATACCGTGGCTGGCCTGTTCCCGTGTATCGTCGCAAGTGGCAGTCAGATGACTGCTACGAACGCCTGACGCGGATCCTGATGGAAAACTACGAATGGCTGCGACCGGCCCTGGCGAGTCACAACCTTCGCAGCCTGGCACACGGAATTGCTTTGGCTGAAGAGCTGCACGTTCCTGAACGCGCCATGGAAATCCAGATGCTCTACGGCATGGGCGATGAACAGGCTCAACTGTTTCTGGAACGTGGACACCGCGTTCGCATTTATACGCCGTTTGGTGAACTGATTCCTGGGATGGCGTACCTTGTGCGTCGTCTGCTGGAAAACACGTCCAATGATTCTTTCCTTCGCCAGAGCTTTACCGAGCACATCGCCGTTGAGAAACTTCTTATGAAGCCATCCAGCCACGCAGCCACAGAGCCACCGATCCACGACGCACCGAAGTCCGGTTTTTCGAACGAACCCCTGACGGATTTCAGTCAGGCAGCAAACCGCACCGCGATGATTGAAGCGCTGGCTTTTGTGCGTGAAGAATTCGGGAGCGAGTATCGGCTGATTATCGATGGCAAGTCGTGCGACAGCCGCGCCACACTTGTGTCGCGCAATCCTTCGAAGACGTCAGAAATCATCGGCCGCGTGGCGTCTGCCACAGTCGATCAGGCAACCGACGCGATCGATGCCGCCCGGCGCGCCTATCCGATGTGGGCGGCCACGCCGGTCGAAACTCGCGCCGAGTATCTGGAATTGATGGCCGCTGAAATGCGTGAGCGGCGGTTCGAGCTGGCGGCGTGGGTGCTCTTCGAAACCGGCAAGCCGTGGGCCGAAGCGGACGCCGATGTAGCGGAAACAATCGACTTCTGCATGTACTACGCGCACGAAATGAAACGCCTTGCGGTGCCTCAGCATTGCGATTTTCTGGGTGAAGAAAACAGCTATGTCTATCGTTCGCGCGGAGTCTGCGTGGCGATCGCGCCGTGGAATTTTCCAATGGCAATTCTGGCCGGTATGACGGTCGCGGCCATGGTCACCGGCAACACGGTTATCATGAAACCTGCCGAACAATCGTCCGTGGTCGCGGCGAAGCTGATGGAAATCATCCGCAACGCCAGTGTGCCGGACGGAGTTGTCAATTTTCTGCCTGGCATCGGTGAAGACATCGGTCCGACGCTGGTGAGTCATCCCGACGTCGATCTGGTGGCTTTCACCGGTTCGCAGAATGTCGGGCTCGAGATCAACCGTGCGGCAGCGGATACCGACAAGCGTCAGCAGAATGTGCGGCGCGTCATCGCAGAGATGGGTGGCAAGAACTCGATTATTGTGGACGACGACGCGGATCTCGATGAAGCAGTGGTCGGTGTCATCAAGAGTGCCTTCAGTTATGCCGGGCAGAAGTGTTCGGCCTGTTCACGAGTCATCGTGCTGGATGCTGCGTACGATCAGTTCGTAGAGCGACTCGTCGATGCGACGAAAAGCATGACAATCGGCGTCGCTGAAGATCCGGCAACGAAAGTCGGCCCGGTGATCGATGAAGATGCGCGCGACCGCATTCTGGAGACCATCAGAAAGGTCGATCCCGAACACGGCGGTATATTGAAATTGGCCATGGATGGTGGAGCGCTGGCAAAACAGGGCACGTTCGTCGGGCCTCATATTTTTATTGACGTTGATCCGACGTCGCCTCTCGCTCAGAATGAGATTTTTGGTCCTGTGCTGGCCGTCATCAGAGCGAAGACCCTTGATGACGCATTCCAGATCGCCAATGGAACGAAATACGCACTCACCGGTGGCATCTATAGCCGGAGCCCGGCGGCACTGCAGCGCGCTCGCAATGAATTCGAAGTCGGCAACCTGTACCTGAACCGCGAAATCACCGGCGCTCTTGTGCAGCGTCATCCGTTCGGTGGCTACAAAATGTCCGGTATCGGCAGCAAGGCTGGCGGCCCCGATTATCTGCTGCAGTTCCTGGTTCCCGTCAACGTTTCGGAAAACACGATGCGACGAGGGTTTGCACCGAAAGTGGATGACAAAAAGTAGGATGGACATTCTTGTCCGTCTGTCCGAATATTGACATATGCGAGGTTGGCAGTCATCCATGTCACGTCAACGCCATCGGCGTGAGCGCAGCATGCCCTTGTCTGAAAACGGCCACATTGACGCAGTTGGCCAATGTGCTGGTACACGCCTCCTGATTGCATAGTTGCAATGGCAACGGGCGTGTTTCCAGCCTAAACTGTTCGCGTCGCCCCACTCCCTATTTGATGGAACACTTCATCATGCGCATCCAGGCCGTCGCCTTTCGAGGATTTGCACCTTTCGCTGATGGTGAGATCGAGTTTCCATGGTCAGCGACAGATGAGTCACAAGTCCGCGCGGCGGAAAGCACGAAGCTCGGGATGGTACATTTGCTGACTGGGCAAAACGGTACTGGAAAGACGCGTCTACTCTCGCTGATGGCTGCGGCGTGTGGAAATTCGAAAGACTTGATGGATCGCATTGGCACAGCGAGTGCCTCGTCCGCTTTTGTGAGGCTGTTTACACGACACGAGGAAGGGATTTGGGGGCCAATGAATGCTGACGGCGTTCGGAGTGCACATCTTACGGTACCGAACCATCCGGCAAGGACTAATTTCTGGATCGAACTTGTCCGCTCCAGGAAGTGCCTGCAACAACAAAGTGGTCAGCTTCATCCAAACAGTCTTTCCTGGGTCACAAACGAAGATGCAATGGCTCTTGCATTTCGCGGAACAGTTCGTGCAATGGACGCCAAAATTGTCGCTATGAGTCCTTTACAATTAGGAAAGGTGGCAGACCATTTGGCATTCGATCGGCCAGCCAGCGAAGACACGCTGGTGTGCCAAAGTATGGCGAATCTCAAATTGGCTGCGGCAATGGAGCAACTGCGACCTGGACCGGATAACACTGGGCGTGCGACGATTATTACGAAGCGTCTGGAAACTGCTGTTTCTGACGTAACTGGCCGACGTTTCGCGTTCGACGTTTGCCCTAGCCCAGAGGTCCACCTTAAAGTGTTTTGGGGTAACGTCACAATGAGAATCGGAGAGCTACCGGACGGATTACGTTCCATCATTGGCTGGTTGGTCTCCTGCATTGCCAAACTGGACGCGAAGTTTCCGGAACATCCAAGTCCGCTCGATATTCCCTTGATTTTGCTCCTGGATGAACCAGAGAGTCACCTGCATCCGGCGTGGCAGCGTAAGCTGATCCCGGCAGCACAAATCCTGTTTCCAAACTCTCAGATGTTCATTGCGACGCATTCACCATTTGTGATTTCATCAGTCAATCACGGGTGGATTCATGTGCTGCGAGCCAATGCGGACGGACTGGTGGTGGCTGACAAACCGAGACCGTGCAGTCCGGGCGATACGTATCTTGACGTTGTTTCGGACATCCTGGGGATTGAAGAATGGTACGATCCGGAAACAGAAAAGCTGCTTGCTGAATTCCGATCGATTCGAAAGGATGTGATCGAAGGCAGGAACTCTGTTGACCATCTTCGCAGCAAAGCAGAGGTGATCGCAGCCCGCAGTGAGTCTCTTTCCAACATGATGGCTCGTGAACTTCGACAACTGGATCGGCTGATGGTGGCTGAGGTGGCTGAACCATGAGGAAGCAGCAACGACCTCCTGCTCCGACTCAGTTTGTTGAGAACTCAGAGAAATGGACGAGTCAGTGGCTCAAACTGCGAGAGCAAAATCGAAGCGGTTTCGCCTGGTACACTGTTGAAGGAAGGACGGCTCGACAGTGGGCTCTTCCGATTCTGCATGAAATGACCCAGGGCCATTGTTCATTTTGCGATGCGTTCCCGCTGGAAGACCGATCAAAGGTTCCGGTCGAACATTTCCGTCCCAAGGGTCTGGATGAATTTGCGCACCTTGCTTTTGAATGGAGCAATCTGTACTACTGTTGCGAATATTGTCAGCTTGAGAAAAAAGAGAAATGGGAAGAGGCGCTCATCGCGCCCGACGAACCAGACTATCAATTCCTTCGCTATTTTGTGTGCGACTATACGAATGGTGCCATCTCACCAAACCCAACTTGTTCGTTGCATGAGCAGGAACGAGCGGAGATCACAATTCGTCTCTACGGTTTGGATTCGGTCATTCGCCGTCAGTACCGACTGCTTGAACTACGCAAATTTCTGGGCACAACAAGGTCCGCCATCGACGACTGGGCGTATCGCGACTTTCTTGAACTGACGATGTGAGCAGCACAGCGTGAAGCTAGCGGTCTGTTGAATTTGGTCGATATTTCGCTCGTAGTCCCGGCTTCAGCCGGAATTCGCTGGCAGTTTGGCCGCAAAAGCCGCCTGAAGGCGGGACTACAAACTTAAAGCAACAACCCGCTAGCGCCATGCCGCTTAAAACGTGATGCTACCGCTGATAGATACGCACATAGTCAATGAGGAACTCACGCGGAAACTTCGTCGACGCGTCCACGTTTCCCGCAAAGCCGCCGCCGATGTCAAGAAACGATCGAAACGCTCAATGCTTGATGCCACAGTCTCTGTGCGATGGCGTTACACGCATCACTTCACGCGGTCATAGCCCTTGAACAACTTGCGATCACTGCGTGGATTGAATGGCGTCCACGCGGAATCTGCGTTCAGGTCATCTTCGATTGCTCGAGTGAACTCATGCAGTTTTGCGTCGAGGTTATCGATATGGTGGAGGGCAATCGCTTCAGGGGTCATCGGGATCGTGGGACTGCCGAATTCTCGCGTCCCGTGATGACTCAAAATCATGTGTTTCAGTCGCAGGACGATTTCCTTATCGATCGGTTTTCCGAGGCGTGACTCAGCCAGCATGAGTTTTTCGTTCAGGATCTCGATCGCAATATTGATGTGGCCCAGCAGTTGACCTTCGTCTGTGTAGGCCAGCGTGGGATCCCATGAGAGTTCGCGAACCTTGCCCAGATCGTGCAACAGCACACCCAGCAGCAGCAGATCACGATTGAGCGCCGGATAGAGCACACAAATGCGATCAGCGACCTCCGACATGCTGACAACGTGCTCGATCAATCCTCCCATATAAGCATGATGGGCTTTTACTCCCGCCGGGGCGGCGCACAGTCCTGTGACCAGTGCGTCGTCTTCAAGGAAACACTGAGCCAGAGTCAGTAGCTGTGGACATCGAAGCGATGTCAGCAGTTCTTTCAAACGCGCCAACAGTGGTGCGGCGTTTGCCTGAGGTTGCACCTGAAAATCTTCCTCAGCGCACGATGATTGTGATACCTGATCAATGTGCGTCATGATCATCTGCAGACCGCCCTGGTACAGCTGCACTTTGCCTCGGACGCGGACATAGTCGCCGGAAGAAATATGCTGCACCGTCTCTTCAGCGACATTCCACATCAGGCCGCTGACGACGCCCGTGCGATCCCGCAGAGTCGCCAGGAGATACAGATTGGCGTTGCGATTGGCGCGAAGCTGCTTATCAGCCAGCAGGAAGATTTCGTTGACGGAATCGCCGTCTTTGAGCTCTTTAACGAATACGCGTACCATTGGACAACTTTCAATGAGGTGCTGATCTGATGCATTCAGCGATCTTTGCTGAACACAGAACTCAGCAACGGGCGGCGATTCTACGGGTCGGACGCACCGACAACAACTGCCAGCGGGTTCTTAATCTCGGCGCGGGCTTCGCCCGCAACCGAATCAAATTACAATCGCGGCGTCCTGTGGCGAAGGTTTTGCTAAGTCGGGCCGAACGGTGTTGTTGTGTTTCGGCCCAAAGGGCCAGCAGTTCACATAGCCTGGCCCAGCGGGCCAGGGAAATCGCCACCAAACCATCGTTC
>JAYSPO010000439.1:0-2474 GCA_043722015.1 Candidatus Kuenenia sp.
CATTCCCCGGCCTGGTCGCAGGTAGGGCAGTCGAGCGGATGATTGAGCAGCAGGTATTCCAGCGTCGCTTTGCGAGCGTCCTTCACCTTTTGGCTGTCCGAGATAATCACCGTGCCGTCCTTCGCGGGAGTCTGGCAGCCAGGCACGAGCTTCGGCTGCATCGCCACGGTGCCGTCCGGTTTCTTATCGCCGACTTCGACAAGGCACATGCGGCAGCTTGCGACGACCGATAACTCCGGATGCCAGCAGTACGCCGGGATTTCAACGCCGACTTTCGCAGCTGCCTGAATACAGTTCAGCCGCTCGCTCGCGCCGATTTCAACTTCTTTACCGTTTACTAAAACCGTTGCCATGCCGTTACCTGATCGTAGATTTAAAATTTGAAATTTGAAATCTCAAATTTTTGGCTTCAATTCCTAATGCACTTCCATCAGCTTCTGTGCCGACGTTTCCGTGGCCCGTTTGCTGTTGATGTATTCTTCAAAATCGCCACGAAACTTGCTGATCGCGTTCTTCACCGGCCACGCAGCTCCGTCGGAAAGTCCGCAGATGGTTGTGCCCGGAATAATGCCCATCGACCCGGCAACTTCCATCAGCAGGTCGAGATCTTCCAATCGACCCTGACCGATGCGGATGCGCGTCAGAATCTTCGTCATCCATGCCGTGCCTTCACGACACGGAGTACACTGACCGCAGGATTCATGTGACATGAATCTGCAGCAGTTGAACAGGACATCCACCATGCTCGTCTGATCGTCGATCACGACGACTGCCGCCGTTCCAAGTCCCAGACAACCGACCTTGCCTGGGCCAGCAAAATCCAGCTTGGTGTCCAGTTCTTTGTCAGACAGAAATCCCATGCTGATGCCGCCCGGAACAACTGCCTTGGCCTTGCGACCCTTCCAGACTCCTCCAGCGTGCTCCTCAATCAGTTCGCGAGCCGTCACTCCCAGGGGCAGTTCAACGCAGCATGGCTTGTTCACATGTCCGCTGATGCAATACAACTTCGGACCGTAACTTCCGGGATCACGAGGATTGCCTGGATCCGGTGGAACGCCGATCGACTTGAACCATGCTCCGCCGCGATACAGAATCTGAGTGACGCAGCACAGTGTTTCGACGTTGTTGACAATCGTCGGCTTACGAAACAGGCCTTCGATCGCAGGGAACGGAGGCTTAATTCGAGGCCACGCGCGCTTGCCTTCCAGGCTTTCAATCAGCCCGGTTTCTTCACCGCAGATGTACGCACCTGCACCACGATGCAGGACGATGTCCAGATTAAAGCCTGTGCCGAGGATATTCTTTCCGAGTAACCCCGCAGCGTAACATTCCTTAATTGCCGCGTCCAGAACTCGATAGCTTCGACCGTATTCGTATCGCAGATACAGGTACGCATTGCTCGACCGAATCGCATGGCAGGCGATGATAATGCCTTCGATCAGCTGATGAGGATCTTTCTCCATCAGAATGCGATTGTTGAAAGTCCCGGGTTCGCTTTCGTCCGCGTTGATGCACAGATAAATCGGACCTGGATGATCCTTCGGGAGAAATGTCCATTTCAGCCCGCACGGAAACCCGGCACCGCCTCGACCCCGTAGCCCGGCATCTTTGACGATGTTCGTCACATCGCCCGGTGCCATGCTCAGGAATTCCTTGATCCGCGCGTAGCCGCCATCGGCCTTGTACGACGTCATCGACGTACTGTCCGGCTTGTTGATTCGAGCGAACAGAACAGGTTCGAACTTTGCCACAACGGTCCTCTGATCTTAGTCCAACGACGATCCCGTGTTTTTCTTCTGTGAGCGACACAGCGCACGCGGACTATTCATTTAATCGTTTAACGGCAAGCCGCAGGCGAGTCCATGAACCGACGCCTGCGGCTCGCCGTTAAACTAACATTCGCAAAAAAACACTGAATCAACCACCAGCCAGCACCATGCCGCTCACAATTTTTCAATCAACGCAGATACCGACTCCGCATTCATATCCATATGGCATTCATCATCTACCAGAATGCAGGGAGCCCCTTCGCAGGCCCCGAGGCATTCGGCAAATTCCAGAGTCACCTTGCCGTCTGCTGACGTCTGTCCGGGGTGCATATGAAACCTATGACAGACTTTTTCGAGAACTTCTTCACCACCACGCAACATGCACGAAATACTGCGACAGACCCAGATGCGATGTGTGCCAAGAGCGTGCTTTTCATCCTTGAAGAAGTTGTAGAACGACATCGTGTCGTGAACTTCCGCAGGATGCAGTTCCAGTAACTCAGCAATCCCGACAATCGCATCCGTCGATACGGCCCGCATCGCATCATGCACGATGTGCAGCGCGGGAAGCGTCACCGCTCGTTTGTTCGGATATTTTGGAAACTCCTGACGAATCCGCTCACGGAGTTCTTCACTTAGCGCACTCATTGATCAACTGCCTTCTGCCGCCTCGTAGGGTGTGACCAGCGCAGCGCAGGCACACCA
>JAYSPO010000440.1:0-1874 GCA_043722015.1 Candidatus Kuenenia sp.
ATTGATCGCGATGCGAAGATTCAATCCTTCACGCGGATCGAAGGCCCCTGTCATATTGGCCGCGGTTCACAACTGTTTCGCGCACTGATCCGAAAAGGCACAACGATCGGTGAACACTGTCGAGCAGGTGGTGAAATTGAAGAATCGATCATGCACAGCTACGTCAACAAGTACCACGAAGGTTTCCTTGGACACAGCTACGTTTGTCCCTGGGTTAACATCGGTGCCATGTCGTGTACTTCGGATCTGAAGAACGACTACACCACTGTCAAAGTTCCGCTGCATGGTCAGATGATTGATTCTGGATTCAGTAAAGTCGGATCTTTTATCGGTGACCATGCCAAGACCGCGATGGACAGCATGTTCAATTCCGGTTCATCGATCGGCATCTGCACGATGGTGATCCCCGGAGGACGGTTGCTGCCGCGCAACGTCCCGTCGTTCAGCAGCGTGACGTTTGGTGAGTTGTCGGGCGACTGGACCCTGGATGCGGCCATTGAGACGGCGCGATCGATGATGAAGCGCCGCAATCAGACTTTGACGCTCAACGCCGAACGCTTGCTGCGGATTGTGCATCAACGTACTGAACAGGAACGCCAGACGGCAATTCAGCGAGCGACGAATCGCAGTGCATTACGATCGTAATTTGCAGGGTGTGTGCAGCGCCAGCGGAACGCACCGGTTTCTCACGCTCTCCGAAGATGGTGCGTTGCACTCCGCTTCACGCACCCTACGATGAAATTCATTTGATCAGAAACTGCGGGAGCCGGCGTTCGCGGCAGGCTCGGCATCTTTGCGGAAGATCATGTCCGTCGGACGACCGCAGTGAGGACATGGGATGCGGAAATGACTGGTCACTTTTGTGATCGCTCGCAGATCCGGATTTGCGAGGCACAGGTTTCCGAGGGCATCAAAGCCGACGGCCTGAGTTCCGTCCGGCACGCTGGCAAACGTCTGAAAATCCTGCGGGCGAACCCGATCACGAGACACAGAAGTCAACCGCGTTTGTCCGTCCGAGCGACCGGCAAGGACCAACATCGAACCATCCGGCTGCAGCATCAATCGCGATGAACCGGGCGGTGCAAATCCTGACGGAGTGACTTCACCGCTGGCGGCAATGTGAACCATTTCACCCGACACCAGTAGTGCTTCTGTCTGACCGCCAGCGTTCAACACAAGATCTGACACGGGCTGATAGGTCCGAGTGAGTTCAGTGACGTCGCCGTCGGTGGTAATCACGACGATGCGATTTCCCTCCCGTGATGCAACCACAAACTGCCCGATCGTGTCTCGTACAAATGAAGTCGCTGCAAATGTCAGTTCGCGCACCACGGTACTCTGACCAATCGGGTTCACCATCTGAATCTGCGACTCGCGCGTGTCGGATGTGAGCACGTAAAGATTGTCGTCAGCATCGAGCTGAATACGTTGAATGTGGCTGAGCTCTGAAACCGGCAAGCTGACTTCGCCATCGCCGTCCAGACGAAACACGCACTTCGCGCCCTTGTCTGCCACGAAGATATGGCCCGTTTTTCCAATACGCAGATCGACAGGTTCTATGACCTTCACTGGCAGGCGTTCAATCACAGGCCGCGATTGAACAATGATTGGCGCGTGATCGTGATTTCGAATGGCACCAAGAGGCTGCTGTTCTTGCGCGGGCAGTGGCGAGGCGAAAGTGAGCAACGATCCCACGCAACAGATTGATGCGATGATTCTGGAAATACTGAACGCATTTTGCATGTCGCAAAGTTCCCCAAACCGTGGGCCGACCGCGAGAGATATCAGGAACGTCAGTAATAACGTCCAGACACCGCTGATCGCATTATCAGAATCCCTACCACCTTCGTCAATGATTAGATTCGGAAAATCTT
>JAYSPO010000441.1:0-5477 GCA_043722015.1 Candidatus Kuenenia sp.
AAAGGGGTCTGACCCTCTCCGGCAAGACGGAAACACCAACATCATCGACGCCTCCAAAGGGTCAGACCCCTTTTCGGATAGCCACTTTGACAGGCTGGACGTGGATGAGAAATGAAAAAACATTCCGTGAGATCGCAGACGATAACAGTCTGCTTCGAAACTCGCAAAGACGCCGCCATCAATTCCCGCCAATCGATGCGTTTCTGATGGCGAGAGGCTGCTGACGAATGCTCTGTCAGTCGTATTTTGATGTGTGCCACTGGCTCTGCCAGTGCTTCCTTCCATGGGGAATACTGGCAAAGCCAGTGACACGCAATCAATGAATGCGTGACAGAGCACTCGAAGACGCTTCACATATCGATCCGCTTCGCCCTTTCTTCAATCAGCTCAAGGCTGATGAATGCGCCTTCGCCGGCACCGGGGCAGACTTCGCAGACTTTCTTCCAGGCGGTTTCGCTGGCAAGGTGCGAATTCCAGAACGGCCAGGTGCGACACTGGACCGGTCGCGCGGGATAGACCGTACACTTGCGACTCTTTGAATCAAAAAATGTGCAGTCGCCATTCGCAAACTCCGTCAGCGACACTCGCCCACGGGCAATTCGCGTGTGAAAAAGCCGAATTTCGCCTATGGGTTTGCCGAGATATTCCGCGATCTCAAGGAGTTCTTCTTCGCTGGCCCACACGACTCCCGGCGGGCCTGTGCAGCAATCTCCGCACTGCGAACAGGTAAACTGCAGGCCATCGCGATACCATGGACCGGTCTGGTCTGGTGGAGCCTGTTCCGGACTGGTCGGTTCCGCCCCGGTCAGTTGAGGCGATTGTTCTTCGGACACGATACGATCCTTGTGGTTTGACTGCAGAATCCGCTGAGCGAATCAGCGGACACAGTCGCCCCATCACTGGAGATACTTCTGGATGATCAAAATCGAGCAACTTGCCGGGATTGTACTGTGCGGCGGCAGGAGTCGTCGAATGGGACAGGAAAAATACCGACTGTCGTTCGCTGGCGAAACTCTGCTTCAGCGAATCTGCCGAATTGTGCAGCCAGAAGTGTCACGGATTCTCATCGTCGCGGCAGTTGATCAGCAAATTCCCCGATCGGAGAGCCACATCGAGGTGCTACGCGACGAAATCCCTGACGCCGGACCACTGGCTGGAATCGCGCAGGCACTGACATTTCTGGAGACGACGGTCGCGGGACCCGCCGCCGCGTTCGTCACCTCGTGCGATGTTCCACTGCTGAAACCGGAGTTGATCCGCGTGTTGCGAAATCAGCTCACGGAAGAATTCGACGCCGTCGTCGTCCGCGACTCCGACTATGCCTATCCCCTTTGCGCGATCTACCGCACGACGGTGGCAGCCACGGCATCTCGACTGATCGCCACCGGCCAACGTCGCGCTGCCGCATTGCCGGAAAATCTTCGCACCTGCTGGTTGCCACTGGATGCGATTCGAAACGTCGATCCGGATCTTGAGAGTTTCATGAATTGCAACACACCAGAAGACTACGAAAGGGCAAAGCGAGCCCTCCTGTAGGATGGATATTCGTGTCCGTCGCATGACCATGAAACGTTGTCAATATGGAAATTGTTCCGCCGCCGACACGCGACAGGGACGGCACGCTGACTGGTGAGTTCTCGGACAAGAATGTCCAAGCTACATCAATCCCACGCAACCACCCCAGTCATCCGCTTTGCGATACGGACGAACCATCGCAGCACTTTATATTTCCGCCGTCGCCTGTTCACGATTGGCGTCGTTGGCACCAGGGAATCTCAGTCGGCGGAGCGACTGAGCTACGTAGGCGACGTCGCGTTGTCAGAAATCCTGCGAACATGCTGGGTGCCGCTTGATATGATTCGAACGGTCGATCAGAATCTCGACAGCCTGCTGAGCTGCAACACACCGGAAGATTATGAAAAGGTTGTCCACAGGGCTTTTCCCAAACATAAAGTACTGCACGAGTGACAACCCTCGCCGTTGATATTCAAAGCGTCACCAAGACTTACGACGAACTGATCGCCGTTCAGAACGTCAGCCTGCAGGTACCGCGCGGAAGTACGTTGGGGTTGATTGGTCCAAACGGGGCTGGCAAGACGACGTTGCTGCGGATCGTATCGACGCTGGCTCGACCGGATTTCGGCGATGTCTGGATCGAAGGGAAATCTGTACGTGAAGATCCCCGAGGTGTTCGTCGTCACCTGGGATTCATGCCCGCAGAATTCGGTTGTCCTCGCAACGTGACGATCGAAGAATACCTGGACTACTTCGGCTGCATGTATGGACTGACGCCGGATGATCGCAGGCAGCGCATGCGCGATGTCTGCGAGCTGACCGACCTGAACGGTCGCGAACACGTTTACGTAAAAGGGTTGTCAACCGGAAACCGCCAGCGACTGCTGCTGGCGAAAACGTTGTTACATGATCCATCGGTTCTGATTCTGGACGAACCCGCAAGTGGCCTGGACCCACGGGCTCGCAATGAGCTGCGTGCGATCATCAAGACGCTGGCTTCGCTGGGCAAGGCCATTATCATCAGTTCACATATTCTGCCCGACATCGAAGACATCAGCGATCGCATCGGCATTCTGGAAGCCGGTCAACTGGTGCTGCAGGGTGACCTCACAACTCTGCGAGCGCACAGCGGGACAGCGCGGCGAACGATTCGGCTGCGAGTGCCTTCCGACGACATACAGCGTGCCGTTGAGGCGATCAGGAGTCTGAACGGCGTTGCATCATGCGATATTCGTGATCAGAACATCGTAATCACCAGCGACGAACCCAACAGCAACTATCTTCTGGCTGTGCTGCTGGAGCACGACATTCGGGTCCTGCAGTTTTCGGAAAACGAAACCAATCTGGAGGAGATTTTTATGCGTTCCACGGCAGGAAAAGTGACATGAACGCAGTGCGAAGATTCTTCGGACTGTTCCGGAATAGCCCGACATTCGGCCGGGATCGTGCCAACCTGATATCAGGCTTCACGGTCGGGACGACTGCGCTCGTGCTGAATACCGCCATTCTGATCATGGTCCTGCCGCTGATGATGGATCCGAATGACCGCGACTTCCGGACGTTGACGCAGAACATCGAATTCGGACAACTGCTCGGGCTGATTCTGATGGGTGGCGCGACGGCGTTCGCCACCATGCTGATTCCGATGCGGCTCGGCACAGTCTTTATGGGGCCGCGAATCGGGCGTTATTTCGACCAGATCGTGTTGAGCGGCATTACTCCGCTGCGGTTCCTGATCGGCAAGGTGACGTCGCAAAATCTGTTTTTGGCACTTGCTTTGTTTCTGCTGTTGCCCTGGTTTGTGCTGGTACTGGCGCTGGGTGGGCTGGAAGCACCAGTGTTTCTCGGGAACCTGATTCTGGTCTGGCTGTACTGCATGATGCTGGCCATGGTCATGCTTTGGCTGTCGCTCCATATGAATGAAATTCTGGCGATGTTGCTGCTGATGTTCATTGCCGCTTTTTTGTGCGGGCTTGGCTGTGCACCGTTTCCAGTGCAGCCTTTTGTGGTGACACCATTTCCGGCACTCATGCACTCTGTCTATAGAGCGGTTGGTGCGACAGACATTGACAGCACTCAAACCTACTTCAGCGCGTTCGCATCCTGCGCGGTGGGAATGTCCGTGATCACATGTATGGCGTTTGCCGGTATTTATCTGGGACCGCTGTATGGCATTGTGCGGGACAACAGCACGTTCGGCGAAGTTGTGAAACCCGGTGACAGCCGACGGAAACGTCGCTTCCGATTTCGGCTGCATATTCAGCGTCCTTCGGAAATGGCGTTCTTTTATGAGAATCGCGGCAACACGTTTAGCAGGCACGAGGGGCTGGTGCGGTGGGGAACGACAATGATCTGTCTGTTGCTGCCGGTGGCCTTGGCATGGACAATGTTTGTTTCGTCGTACGTCAGGATGATACCGACCGTGATCGGCAATTCATGGCAGAATTGGTGGGCTGCAGAATTTCATATTCTCTGCCACGTCTTTCATGGTCTTGCGATGCTGATCGCCGTGTTCCTGTTTTCGCACGCCAGAAACACGACGTATCTGCAACTCCCAGTGCTGTTTGGCTGGAAAGCGAAAGTCGCGCATCTGGACTGGATCGGATTTGTGCTCATTCTGTTCCTTTCGACGACGGCAGTAATCGGTGTCCCTTTGGTGTTCAATCTCGTCGTTGCAGTTCCGGCTGGAACGACCGTATTTCCGGAGATGTACGTACATGACGGCGGCAATACAGTGGATTATCTGAGAGTATCCATTGAGGGCACGCTCGCACTTTCAGTCGCTGCAGTGACCGTGTACCTGCTTCAGAGAACAATTTGTCTTTATGTGTGGCTGAAATCAGCCGCGATGATCATTGTCGCGATGTTTTATGTCGGATTCATTTGCATCATTCCGATGTTCATCGGAATCTTCAGTTATGAGGTCATGTTTCGCTCAGACCAGGCAGCATTTCATGGCATTTCCCGGCAGATTGTCGCTATGTCTCCGTTTTTTATCTTCATGCAACTGTATAAGGAAATGCCGCCTGACTGGCGGAACGTTCCTCATTTACCGTTTTACCTGCTTCACTCCTTCTTGATCGTCGTCTGCATCGTGGTGATGTGGCAACGCAGTCGGCGACTGCAACTGGAATATCCCACACCGCCTGTGAAGGAGGTCCGATCGTGATTTCGACCTCACGCTTTGAATTCCCTTCTCCCCGGAAATCCGGGGAGAAGGTGGCCGACAGGCCGGATGAGGGGGCTTTCGAGCTTGCAATCTTCGTCCAAGGCCAACTGTCTGGAATGCGATGGATGGCTGTCGCGGTGTTGCTTTTGTGTCTCACTTGCTCCACTCCGAATGCACAAGGCCAGACCGACGATCCAAAGCAGGCTGACTTTCCGGGCCTCGACATCCAGGCAGTGCCCGGCTGGGACGGCTACGTTGAACAATCGGCTCCCATGCCGTTTTCGTTCCTGATCTCGAACTTTTCACAGGACACCCTTGAAGGCGAACTTACTCTCACGAATCCGGAAGACGATCGAACTCTGTCGCTGGGAAAAATCTTCATCGGGCCAAACAGTGTTCGTCGATTCTCGTCGATTCAGGCTCTTCCGGACTGGTACCAATGCATCGCGAAATTCAGCCACGAAGGCCGAATCCTGTGGCAGCGTGAATTGGCTTTGACAACCGGGAAGGATTTCTCTGAAGACCTCAACTACCTGCTGTTCGTAGACGACGGCACTCGCATGCTGCAACTGCCGATCAACGAAAATGGGAGCGGTGGCACGGGGCGGTTCGTGCCTGAAGTCGGACAGGGTCGAGCTGTTCAGTTACTGGGGGTCAAGACGTGGCAGATCCCCCAGCATCCCGGCCCGCTGACAGTGGCTCAGGCAATCGTGTTTTCTGAAACGACGAAAGTAGAGATGCTCAACGATGCGCAGTGGGACGCCGTCGGGAAATGGATCTGTATGGGCGGAAC
>JAYSPO010000442.1:0-9722 GCA_043722015.1 Candidatus Kuenenia sp.
TTCCTTGATCAGCCGCAGGATCTCGTTGTACGCTGCGTCCTTCAGTTGCTGGCGTTCCAGCGGCGTGCTGCCGGTGAGCAGTTCGTACAGAATCACGCCTAGCGAATAGATGTCGGTCCGGGTATCCACGTCCAGATTATTGTGCTCGGCCTGTTCAGGGCTCATGTAAAGCGGAGTCCCGACCATCACTCCGTGACCCGTATGCAGCGAATGATCGGTCAGAGCCTGATTCATGGCTTTGGCCAGCCCAAAGTCGATCACCTTGGGGACCGGCTTGCCGTCATACAGACAGATCAGAATGTTGGAGGGCTTCAAATCGCGGTGAATGATGCCTTTCTGATGGGCGTGCTGCACGGCCTGACAGACCGGAAGAAACAGATTGAGCCGTTCCCTCAATGAGAGCCTGGCATTATCACAGTATGCGGTCAGTGGCACGCCTTTGACGTATTCCATGACGAAGTATGGCCGTCCCTGATCGGTCATGCCACCGTCAAAGACTTTGGCGATGTTGGGGTGATCCATCAGGGCCAACGCTTGCCGTTCGGCGCCAAACCGAGCCAGCACGTCGTTCGAATCCATCCCCGCCTTGACCAGTTTGACGGCAACCTTCCGTTTGACCGGCTCTCGCTGCTCGGCCAGCCAGACAGATCCCATGCCGCCTTCGCCGATGGCTTCGAGCAGCTTGTAGCGACCGCCGATCATCATGCCCGGCGACGCCTGATTGGCAGGAAGATATGTGGATTCAAGCTCCCGGTCGGCCTGTTTCGGCAGGAGTCCTCCCGAATCGTCATGCGCCTTCAACAAGGCTTCGACCTGCTCTCGGAGTCGAGTGTCCTGGCCGCAGGCCGCAGTCAGAAACGCAGACCTCTGGTCCCCTGTCAGTTTGATGGCCGCAGCAAAAATGTCGTGTTCGTTCATCGATCACCTCATTGCCAACAGGAAAAACATGCCTTCCAATTCACAAGGCGAGATCCCTCAACAAAAACCGGGAAGAATCACCAAATTTCTTTCCTGGAGTTTAGGGATCGCACTTTTCCTCGCCGCCCGTGCCGGTGATGAGAGGGGACGTAAGTCGTGATTTCTGTCCCCATTCACGTTTCAGCCAAGCGCGCGCGAAAGCCCAGTCCGATTCCGCCGTATCTGCAGACAGACCAGTCGCTTCCGCGATCGCGACAAATGTGAATTGCAGGAAGAGCCGCATTTTGGCGACTTCCGCCTGACGGGCATGTGTTTTCGCCAGATGATCCAGGAGTTCGTGGACAATGACAGTTTGCTCGGGCTCTTGTTGAACATCCGGGAGATCCCGAAGTTCGGTGACACGATGCCATTCGCCTCCATGCCGAACCGCCAGCTTTCGGCGTGCCTGGTCAACCAGAATGCGCCGCATAGCCTCCGCGGCGGCGGCGAAGAAATGTTGTCGATTCTCGAAAACCGTGGAAGCGTCTTTCCCCACCAGTTTCAAGTATGCTTCATGGACCAATGCAGTCGCCTGCAGGGTTTGCCCGGGTTTCTCCTGAGCGAGCTTGGCCGCCGCCAGCTTACGCAGCTCATCGTACACGAGCGGCAGGAGTTGATCCGCAGCTGCTGGATCTCCTGATTCGATTTGCGACAGGATGCGGGTGACGTCGGACATGGGCAAAAGTCTCAATGGATCTGACGGCCAGTTGACGATCCGGCAGAAAACATGTGATCGCGGTTGGTTCGCACAATACGCATTAACATTCTCGCTGGATTGTGCGAGTTTTACAATTCGCAGACCTTTCTGCCCATTCGACAATAACCAGTTTCGTCGGTTCAGAATCACGCCTGGCTAGTTTGTGAATCTGTAGGGTGGGACTGGCGAAGCGCAGGCCCACCAGATCGAATGAATGGTGGGCCGGCGCTGTCGCTGGTCCCACCCTACAAACGGCGCAGGTACACAAACTGGCCGACCGTGGGGTGCAGGATTCATCCTCATTGAACAATCAGAAACACTTCGAGTACGATACGCCACAGGTGTTTGTCTAAAACAAAGGGAATCCCTTTCATGAGCCTGACCGTAAACCTGACAAGCGAAGAGGTCGCTCAAATAAGACAGATCACGCACGTCCACGACGAAGCGACCGCTGTGACAATAGCGGCCCGGGAGTATCTGCGATTTAGCAAACTTCGTGAATTGAAAGCCATTTCTGGGAGCGTTGACTTCGAAGATGTCTCAGCGCGAATGGAGTCGTTGGAATTTGATGAGATCGGTTTTGCGAGGGAATAAGCGAAGTTTATGAAAATGCGAACGACTCTTTTTGTCGGACTTTGCATCGCAGCGTCTGCCTGCCATGCAGTTTTCGTCGATCAGGCAGTTTACGCCGCAGAGCACGAGATCAACTTCAACCGCGACGTCCGACCGATTCTGTCCGACAAATGTTTTCAGTGCCACGGACCGGACGAAGCGGCGCGCAAGTCAGAGCTGCGACTCGATGTTGAATCGTCCGTCAAAGCCGTTCGCGACGGGATTGCCATCGTCAGTCCTGGCGATCCGGCAGGAAGTGAAATGATCCGGCGGATCACGTCGGACGACGAATCCGAAATCATGCCGCCGCATGAGACCAATAAGCCGCTGACTGAAAAAGAAAAGCAGACGCTGCGGCAGTGGATTGCAGAGGGAGCAGCGTGGTCGCAGCATTGGGCGAATGAAGCTCCCGTGAGGCATGAGGCTCCAGCCGTACAACGGGCTGACTGGGCTCGAAACTGGATTGATCACTTTGTCCTGGCCCGACTTGAGCGCGAACAGCTCACACCTTCGCCCGATGCAGATCGTGCGACGCTGTTACGGCGTGTTTGTTTCGATCTCACTGGTTTGCCGCCGACAGCCGAAATGGCGAAACAGTTTTTGGCGGACGACTCTGACGACGCTTATGAAAACCTGGTTGATCGGCTGCTGACATCGCCACAATATGGCGAAAGGATGGCGGTCTACTGGCTGGACCTGGTGCGATATGCGGATACCGTCGGCTATCATGGCGATCAGACTCAGAACATTTCCCCGTATCGCGACTGGGTCATCAACGCTTTCAACAACAATCAGCCGTTCGATGATTTCACGTGCGATCAGCTGGCAGGCGATCTTGTCCCTTCTCCTTCAACCGAACAGATCATCGCGACCGGTTACAATCGCCTGCTGCAGACGACTCACGAAGGAGGCCTGCAACAAAAGGAATACCGCGCGATTTATGCGGCGGATCGCGTCCGCAACGTCTCGGCTGTCTGGATGGGAGCGACCGTTGGCTGCGCGCAGTGCCACGATCACAAGTTTGATCCGTACACTGCAAAGGACTTCTATTCGCTGAGTGCGTTCTTTGCCGATGTGGATGATGAGAAACATTTCACCGCCGGGTCAAACTCGAATCCAACAGCCCGCGATCCGGAACTGGAATTGCCGACCGCAGAACAGGAAACGCAGCTCGCGGAGATCACCAGCCGTCTGGAATCTGCAAAAATGGAACTCAAGGCCGAAGGGTTGTCTGAGTCTGAGCTGATATCGATCCGCAATCGCATTAAGCCGATCGAAGCCGAGTTCAAACAATTTCAGGCTGGTGTTCGCCGCACGATGATCACGGTGGCGCTTGAGACGCCGCGCGTGGTGCGAGTCCTGCCTCGGGGAAACTGGCTCGACGAAAGCGGACCGATCGTGCAACCTGCCGTGCCGAAATTCATGGGCTCGGTTGACGGACGTTTCGGTGACGCTCACCGCGCGAATCGACTCGACCTCGCGGACTGGCTTGTCGATGCCGAACACGGTGCCGGGCTGCTGACGGCGCGCGTGACGGTCAATCGGTTGTGGTCGCTCTGCTTCGGCAGCGGGCTGGCTGGAAGACTTGATGATTTCGGCGGACAGGGAGAACCACCCGTGCATCCGGAGCTGCTTGATCGGTTGGCTCATGCGTTCGTCGAAAGCGACTGGGACACCCGAGCGATGATGAAACTGATCGTCACCAGCCGCGCGTATCAGCAGTCATCCGTTGTGCGTTCTGAGTTGATGAGTGTCGATCCGAATAACCGGCTGTATGCACGGCAGTCAGCGTATCGTCTGCCAGCGGAAATGGTCCGGGACAACGCCTTGGCGATCAGCGGGCTGCTGGTGCAGCACGTCGGTGGCGCGAGTGTGAAACCGTATCAGCCGGCCGGATATTATCGGCATCTGAATTTTCCGGAACGCACGTATGAACAGGACAACGACGACCGGCAGTGGCGTCGCGGCGTTTACGTTCACTGGCAGCGGCAGTTTCTGCATCCGATGCTCAAGGCTTTCGACGCTCCCAGTCGCGAGGAATGCACGGCTCAGCGAGCGCAATCAAATACACCCATGGCCGCGCTGGTCCTGTTAAATGATCCCACGTTTGTGGAAGCAGCTCGTGCTTTTGCCGTGCGATCACTCGATCGTGACAGTAAGACAGATGATGAACGACTGGCATGGGCTTTTTACCATGCAGTCACGCGCGAACCTGGAGTGTCGGAACTCAATGTGCTTCGACGGCTATTGCACGAAAATCGAGATTCTTTCGACACGCGACCAGACGATGCCACAGCGTTTCTAAATGTCGGCCTGACAAAGCCACCAGTCGGCCACGATGCGCGTGAGATGGCCGCCTGGACGTCTGTTTGTCGGGCGATCCTGAATCTGGCTGAAACGAACTCACGGAATTGACCATATGCGTGAACAACTCAACGATTCCGTAATTGCGGCTCTCAAACGTCGCGCCTTTCTGCGCCGTATGGGCGTCGGTGCCGCAGCGTTGCAATTACTGATGCTCGGCGATGGTTCGAAAGCTCTTGCCCACGGGACTGCCGCAGCGCGCGGTGGACGCAGCGACCTGCCGCATCATCCGCCGCGCGTGAAGAACGTGATATTTCTCTGCATGGCAGGAGGCCCATCACATCTGGAGACCTTTGATTTTAAGCCACAGCTCAATGCCCTGAATGGCCAGGCGATGCCGGAGTCGTTTACGAAAGGCCAGCCGATTGCGCAGCTGCAGGGACAGGAACTCAAGGTGCAAGGGCATCTCACAAAGTTCAGGCAGTATGGCCAAAGCGGTCAGTGGGTGAGCGACTTCCTGCCACATCAGGCCAGGATCGTGAACGACCTGTGCATTCTGCGTTCGATGGTCACGGAACAGATCAACCACGATCCGGCACATACCTTCATGAATACCGGGACGGCGATCAGCGGACGACCTTCGATGGGTGCGTGGGCGACTTACGGCCTGGGAAGTGAGTGTGACGATCTTCCCGGCTTCGTTGTGCTCACCAGCGTCGGTGGTCGTAACCCGCAGCCGATTGCGTCTCGCCAATGGTCGGCTGGTTTTTTGCCGAGCCAGTATCAGGGCGTGGAGTTTAATTCCAGCGGCGCCCCGGTGCATTACGTCAGTAACCCACCCGGGATTACCAACGCTCAGCAACGATCGTTGGTGAATGCTGTGACTGAGCTGGATCGCCTGAGGAACGCTGAACTGCACAATCCGGAAGTTGATGCCCGCATCGCGGCGTATGAGGTCGCATTTCGCATGCAGTCTTCCGTCCCGGAACTGACCGACGTGTCGCACGAGCCAAAGCATGTTCTTGAAGCTTACGGCGCGGTTCCCGGTGATGGATCATTTGCTTCGAATTGTCTGCTGGCACGTCGGCTGCTGGAACGCGGCGTGCGTTTCATTCATCTGTATCACCGTGGCTGGGATCATCACGACAATCTGGTCAAGTACATGAATATCTGCTGCAAGCTGACGGATCAGCCAGTTGCGGCCCTGCTGAATGATTTGAAGCAACGCGGCCTGCTGGAAGAAACTCTCGTCATCTGGGGCGGCGAGTTTGGTCGCACGCCAATGATTCAGTATAAGGGTGGCGTCGGCCGCGATCACCACATCAAAGGTTTTTCGATGTGGATGGCTGGGGGTGGAATAAAACCCGGGATCTCATACGGCAATACGGACGAACTCGGCTATCACGCCACTGAGAACCCAGTCCACATCCGTGATCTGCACGCGACGATGCTGCATCTTCTCGGCATCAACCATCAGCGCTTCTCCGTCCCGTATCAGGGCCTCGACATGCGTCTGACCGGTGTCGAACCCGCGCGAGTCCTGCACGAGGTGCTGACGACGTAGCTCAGTCGCTCCGCCGACTGAGATTCCCCGGATAAAACGTCACCAACGGATAACAGACGCTTTTTGGCAACCGCCACGCAGCGTTCCTTTCGTACGGGCGTTACATGGAATGCGAGTCGGCGGAGCGACATCGCCTACGTGGCTCGCCTTTTCACTTGCCACAAAACTGAAAGCATGACTTCCGGCAAGGCGCGTGAGCAGGTATTTTCCATCGCTGCACGACCGAGCGTTGAATATCTCAGAACACAACGGAATCTCCTGAAATGACCGATCCAACCACGTCCGCCCATCGCGATTTTGTACGTCAGATCGTGGAAGACGATCTGGCGTCCGGCAAATGGGGCGGGCGAGTTCACACGCGATTTCCTCCCGAACCGAATGGCTATCTGCACATCGGGCACGCCAAATCCATCTGCCTGAACTTCGGCATCGCCAAAGAATACGGCGGAAAATGCAACTTGCGGTTTGATGACACGAACCCGGAAAAGGAAGACACTGAGTACGTTGATTCCATCATGGAAGACGTGCGTTGGCTGGGCTTTGACTGGGAAGACCGTCTCTTCTACGCCTCCGACTATTTCGAACAGATTTATCAGTGGGCCGAGCAACTCATTCGCGACAACAAGGCCTACGTCTGCAGTCTGCCGCTGGAAGAAATCCGCGCGGGACGCGGATCGGCATCCGAACCTGGCACCGACAGTCCGTACCGCAGTCGATCGGTGGATGAAAACCTCGACCTGTTCCGTCGCATGCGGGTCGGCGAGTTTCCGGACGGGGCTCATGTGTTGCGGGCAAAGATAGGCATGGCGGAAAAGCACATGCTCATGCGCGACCCGATCATGTATCGCATTCGTCATACGGAGCATCATCGCACGGGAACTCAGTGGTGCATTTATCCGACTTACGACTACACACACGGTCAGTCGGATTCGATCGAAGCCATTACGCATTCGATTTGCACGCTGGAATTCGAGAATCATCGACCGCTCTATGACTGGTACTGCACAGCGCTGGGCATTCATCATCCGCAGCAGATCGAATTCAATCGACTCAATCTGACTTACACGATGATGAGCAAACGTCGGCTGCTGGAACTCGTTCAGGGAAACTTCGTCACAGGGTGGGACGATCCCCGCATGCCAACGCTCTGCGGCCTGCGTCGACGCGGTTACACGCCGGAAGCCATTCGAGCCTTCTGTGCCTATGTCGGAGTCACCAAGAACAACGCGATGACGGACATGGTCGTGCTGGAAAACCACATCCGCGAAGACCTGAACAAGCGCGCGGAGCGGCGAATGGCCGTATTGAATCCCATCAAAGTGGTCATCACAAATTATCCGGAAGATCAGACAGAAGAACTCGACGCGATCAACAACCCGGAAGACGCTGCAGCTGGCAGCCGGAAAGTGCCGTTCAGTCGGGAGGTGTACATCGAGCGCGAAGACTTTATGGAAGAGCCACCGAAGAAGTTTTTCCGCTTGTCGCCAGGCAAAGAAGTACGTCTGCGCTGGGCCTATTTTGTCACCTGCACGGATGTCGTGAAGGATGCATCCGGCAACATCACTGAAATCCGATGCACCTATGACCCTGCCACAAAGGGTGGCGACGCACCCGACGGACGCAAAGTGAAAGCCACGCTGCATTGGGTGTCTGCGAAACATGCGGTGCAAGCCGAAGTACGGATGTACGACCACATGTTCGTCAAGGAAGATCCGGATGACGTCGCCGATCCTTCGCTCGACTGGAAATCTAACTTCAATCCCAATTCGCTGATTGTTCTGAAGAACGCGATGCTGGAGCCGTCTCTGGCACAAGGCAAGCCTGGCGATCGATTTCAGTTTGAGCGTATGGGCTATTTCTGCGTCGATGCTGAGACGACTTCGGGGCGATTGGTGTTTAACCGGACGGTGACATTGAAGGATCAATGGACGAAGGAACAGACGAAGGGATAACTTCGTGCATCGTTTGATGTCCAATTGGAGATTCTTGATCAATAGGCGTCAGCTGCCGTTTCCGTTGGCTTCTGATTTTTTCGCGGACCGGAGAACTCTGTAATGACCCGGGTGCTGATTCTTATCCCGACCGAGTTCGAACTGCAGAAATTGCAGCCACTTCTTGCTGATGCTGTAACGCGGGCTGATGGCGTGATACGGACATGCGGATTCGGGGCAATCGTAGCTGGGATTCGAACGACGCAATTACTGGCACTCTACAAACCGCGAGCCGTAGTACTCGTCGGAATCGCCGGAGCACTGGGGCCGCATTTGCCGGTCGGGACAGCCACGGTTTTTTCGCGAATTGCCTGTTACGGAATCGGGGCTGGCAGCGGTCTTAACTTTGAAACAGCGAGCGAACTTGGTTGGCCGCAGTGGACCGATCCTGAATTCGGCCAGTCGTTCGGCGACGTGATCGAACCGGCGATCGATTCGGATCCCGGGAACCCGGCGGGCTCGATGCTGCTGACGGTTTGTTCCACGTCAGGCTGCACCGAGGACGTCGCCCATCGGCTCAACAAATTCCCGCTGGCGGTCGCGGAAGACATGGAGGCATTTTCCGTCGCGCTGGCGTGCCGGATGGCCAGAATCCCGCTGACCGTGATTCGAGGGATTTCAAATAGGGCCGGCGATCGTGACAAAAGCAACTGGGACATCGCCGCCGCGCTCAAGGCCGCCGCAGAACTGGCGGCGTTGAGGATCTCGAAATGACCAGGATTCATCTGGGGATTTCCACATGCCCGAACGACACGTTTGCCTTTCACGGTCTGATGACTCACAGCGTCGATTGGCGAGGTCTGACATTTGAAGTTGAGCTGATCGACATTCAGCAGCTCAATGAGCGCCTGTTCGCCGGTGATTTCGATGTGGCGAAGACCAGTTTTCATGCGGCCCTGCTGCTGGCCGAAAAGACCGTTGTCCTGCCATCCGGTTCGGCTCTGGGTTTTGGCGTCGGTCCGTTGCTGCTGTCGGCTCGTGCCGGTGAGCGGCCTGAAAACTCTGAGCAGTTGACATTGTGTCCCGGCCAGCACACAACGGCGGCATTGCTGTTCCAGTTGTTCTATCCACGGACGACGCAGGTTCGGCACGTCGTGTTCTCCGACATCATGCCGGATCTGAAGCGTGGCAAAGCCGACTTTGGCGTCTGCATCCACGAAGGCCGTTTCACATGGCAGAACGAAGGTCTGGGACTGGTGGAAGACCTCGGCACGCGGTGGGAACAGGAAACGTCATGCCCCTTACCGCTCGGCGGGATCGTCGCTCGACGCAGCCTTGATCCGAACACGATCGCAACCGTGCAGGCCGTGATTCACGACTCGCTGCAACTCGCCCTGTCTGACCGCAGTCTTCCGCTGCCCACGATGCGAAAGTACGCTCAGGAATTTGATGACGCCGTGTTGATGCAACACGTCGATCTGTACGTCAACGACTGGACCGTGGATCTCGGCAGCGTCGGCAAGCACGCTCTGCAACAATTGTCCAGACGCGCTCACGCGATCGGGCTGATCCCGGCTGAGAACGTCGAATTGCAGGTGTTCGGCAGTTGATGAAATTGATCCTCTTCAAGAACCTGTAGGCCGGACCAAGCGCAGCG
>JAYSPO010000443.1:0-5689 GCA_043722015.1 Candidatus Kuenenia sp.
TGGTGTGCCTGCGCTGCCGCTTGTCACACCCTACAAATTCGCATACTGGACAGCCGTGGGCCAACGCCGAAACCCCGTGACAAATCGCTCGCGATCAAGTAAGCTGACCACTACATTGATGTGCGGCCCGGATTGATTCGATCAGGCCCCGCATCCATGCAGCGGCAAAGTTCAATGCATGATCTGTGCGTCCGCAAGGATTGCAAATTGATTGGGCATTCCTACCACCTGAGCATGATTTAAGGCATTGATGTCTGATCAGGAACGACACGAATCCGCCAACATCGGAATCATCGCGGTGCAGTTGATCATCATGCGGATCGGCTGGATCTTCAAAACGGAGAGCGTGATCATTCCGCATGTGCTGGATGTGATCTCCGGCAACGCCGCGTGGGCTCGAGGATTTCTGCCGGTGCTCAATCGACTGGGACAAAGTCTTCCGCCACTCCTGGCCGCCGATTTCATTCGCGACATCCGACTGAAGAAAAGGGCGCTTATCTTCACGACGCTGGGGATGGCATTGCCGTTTCTGACACTGGCCAGCGTGTGGTGGTGGCTGGATGATCGTCGTCAAACGTGGCTCATCGGACTCTTCCTGGCCCTGTATTTCCTGTTCTTCTCGGCGACCGGCCTGAATCAACTGGTCGATGGCACACTGCAGGGCAAACTGATTCGCCCGACTCGTCGCGGCCGATTGCTGGGGATTGCGGGTGTCATCGGTTCAACGGGTGCCGTCTGCGCCGCTTACTTTCTGCTGCGGCCCTGGATTCAACTTCCGAATCACGACGGTTTCGTTTATATCTTTCTCTTCAACGGCTCGGCCTATTTTGTCGCGGGATTGATGGCGAATCTGTGTTACGAGCGGCCAGATGAGCCACCAGCTGATCGACCCACGCGACCACCATGGTGGACTCCGTTTATCCGTGCCTGGTACACGTTCCGCGACGACCAACGGTTTCGCCGAGCCGCATGGATGGCGACTCTGTTCATGACCGGGCTGCTGCTGTTTCCCCATTACCAGGCGTTGGCCCGGGAGATGCTCGGAACCTCCGACCTTGACATCATCTGGTGGGTGATCGCTCAGAACATCAGCGTCGGCATTTTCAGTCCTGTGTTCGGTGGGATTGCGGACCGCTACGGAAACCGCATGGCTCTTCGCATCGCGGCCTTTTCGGCCGCATTCACACCACTGATTGCCGTACTGCTGGCCTCGCCGTCGTTTCCATTCGGTCGTCAATGGTTCTGGATCACCTACGTCTTCCTCGGAATCACTCCCGTCACCATGAAGACCATCTCAAACTACACGCTGGAACTGGTTCCCCGGGAAAAGCACCCGCAGTATCTCAGCACCATGACGATCTGTTACACGATTCCGTTTCTGCTTTCCCCGTTGCTGGGTGCCGTCCTCGATTACATTCCCTGGCAGGTGCCTTTTCTGGCCGTCAGCGGCACCATCGCCTGCGGCGGCCTGCTGACCTTTCGCATGGCCGAACCGCGGCACGACTAGTGCTCTGTCAATCGTGTATTGATGTGTGCCACTGGCTCTGCCAGTGCTTCCCGTAAATGCGGCTCACTGGCAGAGCCAGTGGCACACCACCCATCAATCCATTGCTGACAAAGCACTAGTTGGTAATCGCCGCAACCATTGAGCGGAATGATGCTGACGGAATCCGAATTCTTACTTCACTGCTGGCTTCAGGTGTTTGTCGTCCAGCTTGCCACAGGACCACAACAGTCCCCGAGTGACCAGGTCCAGATAACGCGCATCGCCCACGGTATCGTTGTTGTGGCCGAGAGTTGTCGCGAAGACTTTTGTCTTTTCACGGTAACTGTTCGTCCAGACAACAGCAGCGTCCTTTGCGTCTTTCTGTTGACCCACGGCCAGAGAACTCGCCGTGTCGAGCAGTTTGTTCTCGCTGTTGTTGTAGAGCTCTTCATTGACCGTCGTCCAGTCAGCAAGCCCATGCGTGACGGGATGATCTAGAGCCACGAACCCGATATTGATTGGAGCTTGCCGACCATGCCCGGTCGACTGCAGTCCCGTGAATTCGAACCACGGAGTCACTGCTTTGGGATAGCCTTCGCTCCGATAACTGTGCATGCCGCAATGCAGCAGCACCGCCGGGAGCCCCTGCCGATGTGGTTCCAGAATGCGTTCGATAATCGCCAGGTCCTTGACGTCCGATGAGCATTCGTCGTGAATAATTACGTCAAAGCCTTCAGCCCAGTCCGCCTTTTCGTAAACCGGATTCAGATGGCTCGTGGTTGTGTCCTTGTCATAAGCAATCACCACCTCCACATGCGCGCGTGCGGAGATCCCTTTCGCCAGCAAATCCTTCTGCGTGTTGTAGTCATGGCAGCAACCGCCCAGCACAAGCAGCGCCTTGATTGGTTTGATCTTTTCGTCCGCGCGTGACGAACCGGCCGAGGCCAACAGGAGACTCGCCACGGTGAATGCAACGACGAACTTCAGTACCAAAAACTTCAGCATCAGACAGATTCCTGTATTGTGGGATTCAAGGAACATGAATTCAGAGGCAAGAATCATACACAGTTTTCAGATCCTCGCACCTGTTCGAGACCATTGGAATTCATGGACTTCATTGTGGACCCCGTGAATCGCAGGCTCGTTGGCAATCCGGAACACGGAGGCCAGCAGGTTCTGGAAGTACTCTGAATTCTTACGAATTCAGCCACAGGACAGGTTGAATCCGCAGCACGCCCAACAGCTATTTCTTCCGCCGCGTGTACGTGATCGACATCACTTCAACGTCTTTGCCATCCGTCGTCATGAACATCTGAAAGGACATTTTGTCGCTGCTGTCCTGAGTAGTAATCGTCTTGTACTTTGCGTCGCCTGCCTGTCCAGGGCCCTCACCCGTCATGGTAGTCACCTTACCTTCTTTTGTACCACGCATCACCATCGGCGAACCGCTCATCGAATCGACCCAGACAGAAACATACTGCTTTTTCGCTGAATCATATCCGTCGAGCCCTTTACCCTGAAACTTCATGCCGCCAAAGTCCCCGCGAAAATCAGAGGTCAGCCACATGCCTTCGCAGATCATTTTGTACTCTGATTCAGCTTTCACTTCGCTGCCGTCGGCCATCTTCATCGCAGCATCCCAGACTCCTGTCAGTGCTTTTAACTCCTCATGTTCCTTCCCCGGCGACTGCGGTGCCTGAGCGAACAAACTCGCAGACGTCAAAATCAGCGCAACAACAACAGCACATGAAAAGAAAACTCGTCGCATTTCAAAAAGCTCCTGTGAATGTGTTAAGGATTGAGCGAGGCGTCGCGGGGTTGCCATTCGCCTCGGACCGTTGGATTGTAGACAAAGATTTTTTACAAACATCCAATCCAATGCCCTATGATGGGGTGGCCGGGGCTGGACTGAGCGGAGCGAAGGAAGCCCCGGGGTTTCGGGCTAGCGCCCTCCAACCCCGGCCACCCTTCAATCCATCTTTGACAGAGCACCAGGTTTCGCTCGAAGGTGCAGAAAATCCCGTCGCCGGAGCGACGGGAGTATGATATCCCGGTCAGGTCCCCCAATCGTTCAGAATCGCGCCACAGCTTCTCGCATACTCCACCTGCTCCGGGTCCATTTTGGCGTTCCGGAGATCGACAAGATAGAAGTCAGCCTTGCCCAGATTGGCACCGCGAAGGTCGGCACCGCGCAGATTGGCTTTGCGGATTTCTTCAGGTGACTTGAAGTGCTGTTCATGGAGTTCGTCAGTGTAAAATCCCGTCTTGCTGCCCTCACAGGCAAAGGGTGAAAAGACAAGTCCTCCGCGACTTGATCCCATGTGAAACGTCGCGCCGTTGAGGTTCGCAAACCGCAGATCTGCGTTCTCCCAGTCGATATCACCCAAGCGTGCATTGGTCAAATCTGTCCAACACAACCTGGCACCTTGCAACTGTGACCCGGTCAGACAGGCGTCATGCAGATTTGCATGCTCCATGACGACACCAGCCCAGCACACATCTTCCAGCACAGCGCGCATCAGCGAGACTCGTTCAAGGCAGGCACCATCAAAGCAGCACGAAGTCAGATGTGTGGACTCAAGATTTGCAAACTGCAGATTGGCTCCTGTGAAATCCGAACCATCGAGCCGACAGCCGACGAATGACGTACCAATCAGAGTGGCGTTTCGAAAGGACGATCCCGTCAGTGAGGCATTGAGAAATGCGCGACTCAGCACCGCACCGTCAAAGTTCGCCCCGTCAAGTTCGGCTTGTTCAAATATGGCACCGGTGAGATCCGCCCTTTGAAACTGCGCATCTGATGCATCCGCGTATGCCAGCGTCACGCCGCCGGTCAGATTGGCTCCCTGCAGATGTGCTTTTCTCAGACTGGCTGAAAGAAATGTCGCGCCGGCAAGCCTGGCATTCGAAAGATCTGCATCGTTCAGGCTGGCATTGTTGAGATTTGCGCCGCTCAGGTCGATTCCCGGCCAACGCACCCGATTCAGCGTCGCTTCGTTGAGGTTCGCTTCACGCATGATTCCTCGAGGCCGCCATGTCGGGTCGATCGCCACAAGCAGTGTGGCGGATGCAGCATGCAGAGCACGATCAACTTTGCGAGTCAGAATCTTTTGAAGCTGATCGATGACTTCACGGTCGTATCGAAGAGCATCCGCAACACAGGGCAGCAGGTCATCCGGGAGTCGCTGCCGAAGAATCGACTGACCTCGCGGCGACCGCAGTTGATCGACATAGTACTCACAGGCCATCAGACACTGAATGGGTTCCATGAGAAAGAACGGTTCCTGTTCCGACATGTCGATCGTCGCCAGCACACTCGTCAGAATCTCGTGAGCCTCAGCATGGCCCGTCATCGCATCCCACTCGACTCGACGCAACCTCGTCTCAATGTCGAGCGGCAGCTTCAGGTCCTTCACATGCTGCGCCAATGCGCTGCGAACGTCGGGCAGAGACTGGTCAGAGGCAAGGTGATCCAGGGCGATGGCCCAAAGCCGCGGAAGACCTTCGCAGAGTGCGCCATCCTGAATTCGCGGCATCACCGAGGAACACACGGCCGGATGTCGTGCCAGCAGATATTCGATCAGGTCGTCCCGGCCCCAGCGTGCCAGTATCAACGTCTGCGCAGACTCGATCGCAGAATCGCAGGCGGCAGTAATCGTCAGGCCCGACAATGCATCCCGTGATTCCGGAACCAACGACGGAAATTCGGCCGTATCGACAAACCGACATCGATCGCCTGCGCCATTTCGCAAAGCCAGCCGAGCAGCAATATGTCGCAGGGCAGTTGTCTTTCCGCTGCCTGGAGGGCCGACGAGCAACACGATTCCGTGGCCGCCCTCCGACAGCAGTTTATCGATGACATCTTCGAGCGGGCGAAATTCACCGTCTCGACCGACGACGCGCGGGCAAACAAATGCCGGGGCAGGATCAATCATAGGTCAACTCCGATTCAGAGCCGGACGCGTTCCTGAGATCATCTTACCGCAACCCCACCATTAAGGCATCTCAATGGAATGAAAAGTTGACGATTTTGGGAAAGGAAAGGTTCGCTGCGGGAACCCTGCGGCAACATTCTGCAGGCTGCGTTGTGCGGCACCAGATGATCCCAGCGCGGGCTTTGCCCGCAACCCATGGTTGAAGACGAAACTCAGGAACATTTACGACGGGAAAATGAAAAGCAGAAAAATTGATAGCAGAAAAATG
>JAYSPO010000444.1:0-2494 GCA_043722015.1 Candidatus Kuenenia sp.
GCACATCCGCTCCACGTCGCCGCTTGGCCGTCCTTTCGACCGCGACTCGTCGCTGGTCGCGGCGTGGCCGCGAAGTCCTGCTCGGCAAGCAGGACCTACTGAAATCCAAGACCGCACGCAGCCTGCGTACACATGAACTTCTGCTTGACCAGATCTCCGATAATACCTAAAGTTCGCCCACTTGAATGACGTGCGAGTTTTGCAAAGGAGTGTGCGGTGTTTCAAGTGACGTGGCAGGATGCCACCGCATGGAAGGGGCAGGGAGGCAATCAGGCTGTGCCCGCCCCGCCGCCTGATCCGGCCGTGACAGCGGTCGGGCTGCTGTGCTGGGAAGAACACTGCGTCGAATGCTCGATGCCGCAATGTTACGCGACGTGTTCCCTGTTCGTCGCGCGCCCGGACCAGAAGTGCGCCCGGTTCGTGTACGGCATCATGCCGAATCGTCAGGTGCAGGGATTGTTTCGCTTTGGCGCTGACATCCGATTTCGACGCTGGGCGAAATTACAGACGGCCTGGCCGGGACGATTGGCGATGCTCGGCACCAGCACCATTCGGACGCAGACCGCGGTTCTGGACTGGACGGAGAAAGCCGTCAGCAGTGCAGCAAAAATTATTCGCCGCTGGTCTCCAAAGCGGCGTCTGAACGGAGCTTTCACACTGGCACGTCGCAAGCTGCTGGAACATCAATCGGCTTTGCTTTCACAGCGCAAGTCAAATCCTCACGCCTTTTTTATCAAGTGCTTCTCCGGCGAAACAGTTGCGTTTCGTATCCAGGTGGAACTCGTAACCGACGTTCCTGTATTTCGCACCAGCCTGCAGATTGAACCGGGCTGGAATGAACACTATCTCGACGCAGCGGAACTGGTCTCGCTGGCGGCTGACAAGCCCGGTATTCTGCGATTATCAATTGAAAACGATCGCGAAGTCCGGCTCATTTTCACATGGCTGGATTTTGTAAGCCTGCTGCACGGACTCAGTTCCATCCCGCAGCTCAGCAGTGCTGCGAAGCGATCGACTGCAACTCAGAAACAACCGGGCCCGGCAAAGAAGATCAAGTGTGTGGCATGGGATCTGGACAACACACTCTGGCATGGCGTGATCGGCGACGCAGGTGCATCGGGCGTGAAGCCGAACCATGAGATGATCGACCTGATTCAGCGACTGGATGAACGTGGCATTCTGCAGACAATCGTCAGCAAAAATGACTACGACACAGCCTGGCCGAAAATTGAACAACTGGGACTTGTTGACTACTTTCTGTATCCCGCGATTCACTGGGGACCGAAGAGTCGCAGTGTGCAGCAGATCGCGGACGAACTGAATATCAACGTCGATACATTTGCCGTGATCGACGATTCACCGTTCGAACGGCGTGAAATCACCAATCTTTTGCCTCAGGTCCGCGTCTTTGACCCGGCCTTCGGCCCGTCGTTGATGGATGACGCGGCTTTTGATGTTCCGGTGAGCGATGAATCGCGCGGGCGACGATTAAGTTATCTCACAGAATCCCTGCGGAAACGCATTCATCAATCGTGGCGGGGCGATTATGGTGAGTTCCTGAAGAGCTGTCACATGGTGCTGCAGATTCGGCATCCGCGCGTGTCAGACCATTCTCGCTGTATCGAACTGTTGCAGCGAAGTAACCAATTCAATCTCTCTGGTCGCAGCTATCAGCCGGACGACTTCCACGGACTCCTGCAGTCAGACCAGCACGAATGTTTCTGCTTCGAAGTCGCGGACGACTTTGGCGGATACGGGATTGTGGGGTTTGCCGCATTTGAAGCGACTGACGCCGGTCCGCATCTGGTGGATTTTGTGTTGTCCTGCCGCGTCGCCCAGAAAATGGTCGAGGTCACGTTTCTGAAATGGTATGCAGCGCGGCAGCAGCACGTTGGACATCAGCAACTCCGAGCCCGACTGAAAGTGACCTCACGCAACGCACCGCTGCGGGAAGTCATGGAGCAACTGGGCTTTGCCTGTCTGACCTCCGAAGACGATCGACAACTGCTGGAACTTCGATTCGAGCAGAGCGTCATCATTCCGGATGTGCTGACGATTGAAGATCAGACTAAAGATGAGATCCGGCATCTGGGAGCGGCTGCATGAGTGTTCCGCCCGGAACGATCATCGTCAACGCTGATGACTTTGGACAATCGTCCAACGTGAATCGTGCGATTCTGACATGTTTTAGTCGCGGTCTGATTTCCAGTGCGACAATGATGGCCAATATGCCGGGATTCGATGAAGCCTGTCACATGGCGATTTCGAATCAACTCACCGACCGCATCGGCGTGCATCTGAATCTCACCGACGGCTGGCCTCTGTTGCCTGAACTGCGGAGCAATCCGGCGCTGTGTGAAGCATCCGGCAGATTTCGTCGCTTCCGGTCGCTTCTGATTTCGAAGTCTGATCGAGCCATGATTGCCGCCGAGGTGGCCGCTCAGATCCAGAGATGTCGCGACGCAGGACTCCCGGTAACACACGCGGATTCGCA
>JAYSPO010000445.1:0-1079 GCA_043722015.1 Candidatus Kuenenia sp.
ATTCGCCCGGAGATGCGGGTGAGCGCATCCACGAGAGCAAACACCGTGAACCGTGATCCATTGGCCGCGACCATATTGAGAGCTTCGCGAATGGAATTCTGAGGAATCCCCTTCCCGGTCAGTGCTTTCAAAGTGGCTTCACGGTCATCGCCGAGAACAGTCGTTTGAGCGGCTGTCATCTGTCGCACGAACGCATCCCGACGCTGATCACGGGAATTCACCAGCTGATCCAGCAGACTGGTGATCTCAGGCAAGGCGTCATGCACGTTGGCCGTGTGTTTGCGGCTGAAGGTGGTGACCTCCATCGCGTCCCATACAATGTGGTTTGAACAGATCGACTGAAACCAGAATGTTTCAATGCCAACCGTGCGTCGTCCGACTTCGGAGTTCCAAATAAAGAATCCCGGAGCGAACGACTCACCGCCGATTTCCACCCAGCCCGTAGGATCAATGAGGAAGCAGAACATATCCTGCTCACCGGCATACAAACCAGTGGCTCCATTGAAACCCTTCTGAGGCGGCACAAAATCCCCCGCACGATGGCGAACCATGTCCAGGAGTTCTGAGTTGTAAAGCCGTGTGTAACTGGCACCATGAACCGAGCGGACTCGGTCATCGGTAGTCAGCACCTGCAGTGGCTTACGACCACGGGGCAGCGTCTCGCTCAAGGCCTGAACGGCAGTTTCGAGCCGTAGTCGATTGAGCGTCAGCTTATCGACACGGGCCAAACCACAGAGCTGACTGAAAGACCAGTCATTCAACTGAAACTGGCCGGTCGAACCGACAGACAGACCAAGCTGGCCGTTATCCAGGATTGTGGGAGTCACCGATTCCGGTGGTTCCCAGCGATCGACAGAATGTTCCTGCAACGTGCTGCAGTACTGAGAGAGCTGGTCAAACGAATCGAACGTCTCATCAGGCGTTCGGGAAAACAATTCGCGGGAAGCCCGCACAAGATTGGTCATGGAACGATCTCCAAACAGGACACAGGGAAACAGAAAAACCGCAAGTAAAACCGAATGTTGCACCACCGGTACTCACGCACGCCGAATTCCAGTCCGAGATGCTGGCTGCGCGTC
>JAYSPO010000446.1:0-4464 GCA_043722015.1 Candidatus Kuenenia sp.
CGCTGCGCTTGGTCCGGCCTACAGGTCACTCTACATACACGAACTCGTTCATACTCAAGATTGTCTGGCAAAGATTGATAATCGCTTGATCGGCGTCGGGTTGCTGATTCAGGAACTGCGCACTGGCTGTGGATTCCGCATCCGTTGGTACTCGTCCAAACGCCAGTCGCCACGCTTCGCGGACGGTTTGCTCAGGCGCACCCTGCGGCAGTCGTTTGGCAAACGCCGTGGCATAATCTCGCCCCTGCGGACTGTTCATAAACATCAGCGCCTGAGGCGCGATCGTGGTCACGGGGCGTTGGCCGATGCTGACGAGATGCTCCGGCCAGTCAAACAGCATCATCATCGGAATCAACTGACTCCGCTTGATGAAAAAGTACACACTGCGGCGCGTCATGTTCTGGTCGAGCGTGCCTGGGCCGAACTGAGTCAGATCCAGCCGTCCGGAAACCGCCAGCATTGAATCTCGAATCGCTTCCGCTTCCAGCCGCTGCGGAGTGCGTCGCCACAGCAGCACGTTCTCGCGATCAATCTCGGCGCGTGCTTCATCATGTGCCCCCGACTGCATATACGTCTGACTCAGCATGATCAGCTTGTGCAGGCGTTTGAGTTTCCACCCGTGCTCGATCAAATCGGACGCCAGCCAATCCAGCAGTTCCGGATGACTGGGTCGTTCGCCGGAAACTCCAAAGTCGTTGGGCGTTGAAACAAGGCCTCGACCAAAATGATGCTGCCACAATCGATTGACCATGACGCGCGCGGCAAGGCTGCCTGCTCCCTGTCTGGGATCGGTCATCCAGTTTGCCAGGGTCGCGCGTCGGAAGCTGGTACGATTCCCGCCTTCCGGCGGCGTGACCTGCCAATGAGAAAATTCAACACCTGCCGGAGCCAGAACCTGCAGGAACCCGGCAGGTACGACTTCCTGCTTCTGATGAACATCGCCTCGTTTGAGCAGGTGTGTCTCTGGGTAGAAATGCGGAAAGCCGCGATCATCGGCGTGATGGCTCATGTGCGGCAGGCCCTCGCTGGTCACCATGACTTTTGCCATCTGCAGACCGGGGCCTTGCTTTTCGAAATCCAGCACAGCCTGTCGCAGTGAGCTCATTTCCGCATCGCTGGTGGCGAACCATGCAAGGCCCGTCTTCCAGTCTTCCGATGATTCATCAACACTCTTTCGCAGCACTTCAACAGCGTGCAGAACTTTGACATTCGGTCCACTGCTGCCAACTTCCGCCATTGGTTGCGTCTGATCTGAAACAGACAAACGAAAACGACCGAGCGTATGCTGAGGATTCGGATGATTCATCGACAACGTGATCGTCCATCGCGCCGCGCCGGTCAACTTGTCGGACGGTTCCAGATCAAACACCGCTGCCTGGTCTTTGCCGATACCTCCCGCGTCCACCGCCCAGCCGGAGACCGGATCGCTGTCGATCGATGCGACGACCGAAAGTGAATCCGTGTTTTGCTGATGTGTGGCTCGCGCAGCCGTGAGCTTCGTGGGATAAACTTCCAGCTTGTCGTCCGCGCCGGACGCATTAACCGGCGCAACCTTCACCTGCAAATCCCCCAGCACGAAGTTCCCATTCCCTGCACGACCAGGGCCGCGCTGCGGCAGCGAATCGTGCGTCAACGCCTCAATTCGCAGAGCCTTCACGCCCGGACGAAACGACTCGGCAACAATCGTAATGACATCCTGCGGCGGTGCCGTTCCGGTGGACAGGATTGAGGCATCTGGCTGCAGCTCAAACTTCGTCCCGACGGATGATTCGACCGAGACCACATGCAGCGTTTCCCACGGACCCTGCGGTGTTGCGGCAGGTGCCGTGGCCAGCCAGTCGCGAAATTTGGTGGCTAACTGAGTCCTCTCATACTCCGCCGCTGCCTGTTTTTTTGCCGCCAGCTGCACGTCAAATGCGTCCCGTCGTTTGCGATTCTCCTCAGGCGAAAGGTCAATCTCCGTCTCCGCGCGAATTGCGGTGCTGAACGTAGCCGCCATCCGGTAATAGTCGCGCGCGGGAATCGGATCGAACTTGTGATCATGGCAACGCGCACAACCGATCGACAACCCAAGGAACGAAACCCCGGTGGTCATCACCATGTCATCGAGTTCATCGTAGCGCGCGGATTCGAATTCGGTTTCCGTGAGCTGCGTCGGAAAGGCACCGGCCCCCAGAAACCCCGTGGCCATCATCGCCAGTGGATTATCCGGAGCCAATTCATCCCCGGCCAGTTGCCACTGCACGAACTTGTCATACGGCAGATCGGCATTCAGGGCGCGGATGAGGAAGTCGCGGTAATGGTAAGCGTTGGGGCGGTCGTAATCCTGTTCGTAGCCGTGCGATTCGGCGAATCTCGCGACATCCATCCAGTGCCGAGCCCAGCGTTCGCCGTATTGTGGCGACTCAAGCAATTCATCAATCAGCTTCGACCATGCATCGGGATCGGCATCGTTCACAAACGCATCAACCCGCTCCGGGGTCGGGGGCAGTCCGATGAGACCAAGGTAAGCGCGGCGAATGAGCACATGTCGATCGGCTGTTGCATTTGGTGAAAGCTTCACGGCTTCCTGTCTGGCCCGCACAAACCGATCGATCGGCGTTCGGCACCATGCTGCATCGTCTACCATCGGCGGCGTGATCGGTTGCAGAGGCTGAAACGACCAGAACTGCCGATCACTGTCTTTGACCTGCATTTCAAGGGCAGGCGTCGTTGATTTTTCGACCAGCGGCGTATCGTACGGTGCGCCCAGATTGATCCACGTGCGAATCTGTGCGATCTGTTCCTCGGGCAGCTTTGGTTTTTTGAACGGCATGTGCGGATCGGCGGTGTGCTCGATCAAAGCGACCAGATGACTGTCGTCCGCGGCATCTGTCACGAACCCGCCGCTCATCAGCAATTCGCGTGACGACAGATCGAAGTCGCCTTTCACGGACTTGCCACCATGACAATCCAGGCAGTGTTTTGTCAGTGTCGCGCGAACGGATGACTTGAACATCGCCAGCCCCTTCTTCGCGCGTTCTGGATGATCGGGAGGCAGTGATTTTGTTTCATCGGCGATGATCGGCTGCATCAACACGAGCAGAACGACAAGACGCACGGCAAGAAAACGGCAAAGCACGGAGAGACTCCTTGAGGCAGGATCTACCACAAGCGCAAGGCACGCAGGTGGTACGGTGAGAATCGCATTGTACGAGGACAGCATGCGATTCCAAAGCGAAAGTCGCCCTCCCGCGCCGTCGAGCCGGACCCTGAATCACACCGCGTCATCGAAGTTTCGCGGTTGCTTTACTCCGCACGGCCACGAACGGCATGTCGCCGGATTCGCAAGAATTCGGACAGGCTGTTGTTCGATGGCCCGATTCGTAAGCATCTGAGGGATTCTCATTTATGCTTCACGCGGTCGGAAATGCGTCCGGCGAGCGGAGCGGCGTCAGCCCTCCGGTACCTCGTTTTTGTACCGGCAAGCTGACGCATGCCGCTCGCCAATTGTCTCACTCAGAACCGCGCGGAGTATAGTGCCCGAATTCTCACGAATCCGGCTACAATATGGGATCGCAGTCCGTTCCGCGCGGAGCATTATCCGACAATGGGTGATTCGGCGAGGATTTTGGTTGAATCTGCACTTGACGGCGATTGGCTGATTCGGATCAGATCCCGAGGCGCAGCACTGACGGGATAAGCCATGGCGGGTGCTTGCAATGGCCGCAAGGAGGCAACCTGGATGTCAGTTCGTTTGCGAATCTGGATTTGTCTGCTGGGTATCTTCGTCGTCTGCAATCAGCAGAGCGCTGATTCAGACGACACTTCAACTTCGATCGCAGAAGCGAAATGCGCTGAGTTTTTCAGGTGCTTTGGGATCCTTTGCGTCCCGGCGGATCTTGCCGGGCGTCCTGGTGCAGTCGCAGTCAATTGGGTGGGGAGCAATTTTGGCGTTCATTTGCCGGACGGAATTGACGTTTTCCCGAACGTCACAAGCCTGACGTTCGAAAACGACGAATTCAACGCATTGGTTTACCCCAAGTTACCCTTTTCAGTTTTTGGAGTTCCACAGGAAGCAACGATGGTTGCAGGGATGGATTTTTCGAAATCATGGCTCGATACGTCTGTCCTTCCGGATGCCCTGTTCCACGCGAAGTATCTCCAGAACTTTCGCCTGGATCTGATGTCCCGCTCGGGAACACTTTCCATTTCAAAAATCGGCAGCGACAGGCCGGATGCGGTGCATCTTCCAATCACATGGAAAAAAGAAGTGCCACAGATTCCAGTCCGTTTCGATATCATGGGGACTCGCGAGTTCAATCTGAATCTTACGACAACAGCACCGTTGGCACTGGACGCAGAGACGGCGGGCAGACTGCAGCGCATGGGCCAACTCAAATTCCTGCGCAAACTTCGCGAGTACGAGAAGAACAAATTCATTGGGGAAAAAGCGGAGTACATCCTGCGCCGATTCGCGCTGGG
>JAYSPO010000447.1:0-1157 GCA_043722015.1 Candidatus Kuenenia sp.
GCTCAGTCGCTCCGCCGACTGAGATTCCGGAGGTGAAATGTGGTTGCGCCGTTAACGGCGACTTTTGAGAACTGCAACGCAACGATGATTTCGCACAGGCTTTGCGGGAATTGCTTTTTACAGAACGCATTTCAGCGTACGATAACATGGTTCCAGTGACCATTCTCCCCCGCCACTTTGAAGTCGCCTTTCCACTATGCCCCTTGCGTCGCAGATAAACCAGCATCAATCTGCAGTCAACCGCCTCGTCCGGCCTGAGGCCACCTTCTCTTCCGATCTTGGAGGAGTAGAGAGAATTGGACGCCATGGATTGCAGTTGGTTTTGATATTGATAATCCATGGCTGTTCCCTTTCTGCAGTCGCGTGGTCCTCATCCGACGAACCGGTTGAGGAAGCTGCGGCCGTTCAGACGTACCAGCAGTTCCTGAAAGTTCTGCTCCGCAACCCACGATTTGGAACGGCTTACGATCGTGTCTATGAGTTTCATGCAAACAGAGGCACGATTCAGGCCTTTCACGATGCGTTGGCGGACGTCGCCGGATTACCGGAGCTGAAGGCAACCGAAGGGCAAGCAGCGGACTCATCCATTCCGCAATTTGCAAAGCTGCCAGATCCAGGCTCGGCAGCGATGCTTGTCGGGATGCTCGACTTGCAGCATGTCCAGGGAGCGGCTGCGGTCGCGGCCCTGGAACGCGCTGCCCAGTTTCGGCCCGAAGATGCCATCACGCATTGGTATCTCGGGAAAGCCAGAGTTATGAACCGCCAGCTTGATCGGGCACCGGATTCGTTTGAACGAGCGATCACATGTCGTCCGGCCAAAACCGATCTGCTGGAGATCTACAAAGAACTGGCACGCACGCTGCAAAGTTCGCAACAGGACGCCCAGGCACTGAAAGCATGGCAGCGATTGGAAAGTGTGTTTCCCGGCGACCTGCGCGTCAAGGAACAGATCGCTGTCGCACTGACTCAGGACGGACGCTGGCAGGACGCACTGGCGCGTTACGAATCGCTCGCGAATGAATCAAAGAATCCCGAACAGCGAGTCCAGGCAAATCTCGCCGCAGCAGATCTGATGATTCAGCTCGGACGGCCACAGGACGCGACTGCTCTGCTGGAATCGCAATCGGCATCTCTCGACGAGGATAGTTGGTTGTTCA
>JAYSPO010000448.1:0-3212 GCA_043722015.1 Candidatus Kuenenia sp.
ATCGTTTGATCGTCCGCCGTTCTTCAGACGAAAACTGCGACCTGTCATTTCGACGATCTCTGCGGCCTGCAGGAAGCGATCCAGAATGGCTGTCGCTGCTGGCACGTCGCCGATCAGTTTGCCCCAGTCTTCCAGCGGTCTGTTGGATGTCATCAGCGTGCTCTTCAATTCATGCCGACGCATGATGATTTCAAAGAGATACTCGCCAGACCGCTTCGGCAGATGCTTCATTCCCATGTCATCCAGAATCAGGGGCATTTAAGGGGTCAGGTCTCAATTAAAAGAGACCTGACCCTTTTTAGCCCCCCCTTTCAGTTCAATGAATCTTACGCGAACGACTTCCTCGGTGCATTGCCGGACGAGCTTTGGTTGTCGCATCGTCCGCGACTGCTGCGACGCAGATAGCAGAACGTTTGGACGGACAGAAAGCAGGCAGCCTGCTCGGGCAGATCTCTACAGAACGGGCTTTGCTTTCACCTCAGCCGCCGGGCCTCTCAGACCCGTCGGCTGATTTCACTTCAAATCGGGCAAAGCCACTTTGCAGTTCCCGGCTTGGCTGGGTCAGCGCAGGTTACTGCTCGGTGATGTCCTGCGGCTGCACTTTCAGTTTGTCGCTGTCACTGGAGTCAATCAGTCACTGACACGCCGTAGAACTGTTGTCGATAACTCCGCGCATCCGGAAACGGCTTGCTCACGCAGGTCACGCCCGCCAGTGTTGTTTGAGTTGGAGCCGTTGCACGCTGCGGTCGCGATCATCCCGCCGCGTCGTCAGGGGATATTTGTCGTGATTTCGACAGCCCAGTACGGCGTTTTGACAACGGTCGCGCCGTTTCACGCCCTTTGGCGGATTGGTCAGCGATGGCTGCGATTTTAATATCTGTGGCACGAGTGGATTGGTTGTTGCTCACACGATCAGTATGTTGAGCAACAATCTTGTTTGTTCCAGAGCCTCTGCCCATGGCTGATATCACTCAAATACTTTCGCAGATCGAATCCGGTGATCCGTCGGCGGCCGATCAGCTCTTGCCGCTTGTGTACGACGAGTTGCGGAAACTGGCAGTTGCGCGGATGGCTCAGGAGCAGTCCGGCCAGACACTGCAGGCGACGGCACTGGTGCATGACGCTTACATCCGGCTGGTCGATACGGACAAAGCCCGGCACTGGAACAGCCGTGGGCACTTTTTTGCGGCCGCAGCCGAAGCCATGCGACGGATTCTGGTGGATCAGGCACGGCGGAAAAAAGCTGCCAAGCGGGGCGGTGAGGCACAACGAGAGGAGCTGCCTGAATCAATAATTGCCGCCGAGCGTCCGACAGATGAACTGCTCGCTGTAGATGAACTTCTCGATCGCCTCGCCGAATTCGACCCGGCAGCTGCCGAGCTCGTGAAACTCCGGTTCTACGTGGGACTGAACATGAGTGAAGTCGCGGAAGTGCTGGGAATCTCGGTCCGGACGGCTCATGAGATCTGGGCCTACGCGCGCACGTGGCTCCGAGAAAAAATTGCAGCGGAATAGGGCTTTTCCGCCGGTTAAAAAAAATTTTCTGCAGAGTTGGCTGCCGGATTACGCACTGTAAGCAGACCCACTTCCGAAAGCATCGTGCAATGACCGAACGAGAAATCTTTACTATCGCCTTGACGAGGGAGAATCCCGCCGAGCGGGCTGCCTTTCTCGACGAGGCTTGCTCGGGCGACGATGCGTTGCGCCTGCGCGTTGAATCCCTGCTGGTCGAATATCAGCGGCTCGGCAGTTTTATGGACGTACCATCCACCCTCAATCAACCTCGCCAGGAACGCCTTGGCACCCAGATCGGCCCGTACAAGCTGCTGCAGCAGATCGGCGAAGGCGGCATGGGCGTGGTTTACATGGCCGAGCAAACGGAACCAGTGAAGCGCAAAGTGGCTCTTAAGCTGATCAAACCGGGCATGGACAGTCGGCAGGTGATCGCCCGCTTTGAGGCCGAGCGGCAGGCGCTGTCCATGATGGACCATGTCAACATCGCCCGCGTGCTGGACGCCGGCACGGTCGGATTGTCGATTGATGATTTTCAATTTCCGATTGACGGAAAGCCGCCCGAACAGTCTGCAATCGAAAATCAAAAATCAAGAATCGAAAATGTCGGTCGGCCTTACTTCGTCATGGAACTCATCCACGGCGTGCCCATCACCAAATACTGCGACGACAATCACCTGACACCTCGTCAGCGGCTGGAACTCTTTGTCCCAGTCTGCCACGCGATTCAGCATGCCCATCAGAAGGGCATCATTCACCGCGACATCAAGCCATCCAACGTGATGATCACGCTGTACGACGGCAAGCCGGTTCCCAAAGTCATCGACTTCGGCGTGGCCAAGGCGACCGAGCAAAAACTGACCGAGCGGACTCTGTTCACGCAGTACGGCACGATGGTCGGTACGCTGGAATACATGAGCCCCGAGCAGGCGGAGATGAGTGCCCTGGGCGTCGATACCCGCAGCGACATCTACTCACTGGGAGTGTTGCTGTACGAACTGCTGACCGGCAGCACTCCGCTGAGCCACAAGCGGATGAAGGAAGCCGGCTATGCCGAGATTCTGCGTCTGATCAAAGAAGAAGAACCACCGAGACCGAGCACGCGGCTCAGTGAATCGGGCGGAGCCCTGGCATCGATCTCAGCACAGCGGCAAATGGAACCAGCCAAGCTGTCGCAGCTGATGCGTGGCGAGCTCGACTGGATCGTGATGAAGACCCTGGAAAAAGACCGCAACCGCCGCTACGAAACGGCCAATGGCTTCGCAGCCGATGTGCAGCGCTACCTGAACGATGAGGCGGTGCAGGCCTGTCCGCCGTCGGCCGCGTACCGATTCCACAAGTTCGCCCGCCGCAACTCTGTGGGGATCCTGACCGCAGCCGTGGTGTGCATGGCGCTGGTGCTGGGCACAGTCATCAGCACCTGGCAGGCGATCCGTGCGACGCAGGCACAACATGAAGCAGAAGTGGCTCGAACAGACGAAGCCGCACAGCGGACGGAGGCCGACCGGCGACGGATCGAAGCCGACGAACAGCGGAAAGAGGCCGAGTCGCAACGACAGCAGGCGGAAGACGCGCGAAAGGAAGCGACCGTCAATCTGCAAAAGGCCCGCGAGGCGGTGGACCAGATGTTGACCCGCGTTGCCGACGAGAAGTTGTCCGACGTGCCCCAAATGGAGCCGGTTCGGAAAGCGCTGCTGGAA
>JAYSPO010000449.1:0-10927 GCA_043722015.1 Candidatus Kuenenia sp.
GGGCAGAAAAATAGCAGCCATTTTTTTGCCCAACATTTTTTTGCCCATAATGTTGAGGCCAGACGATACTTCTTAGCCCGGCGGCGGATCGTTGAAAAATTTGCCCAACTTCGCGTCGACCCGTGAGGTCACCTGGCCACAACTTCAGTTGATTTCGCTGGCTGCGACAGATGCCATTACAGTTATTGCCAAAATAATTCCGAGAATCGATAAGCCAAAGCATTGACTTTGCGCGGCGGTCCGGCCAAACTCAGGCTACGCATGAATCGCAAAGTGTGTTCGGTCAATGATTGAAAATAATTCGTGAGTTTCTCGATCCCAAACGAGTTGTCTCGTATCTGGGCCTTTCGTTGTGGACAAAAGTTCGTGAGCCGTGTGTTCAGGATTTGTTTGGACATCGAAGTTGTTGTTGTTGTTTCCTTTTCGTGACTTTTTTTGTGAAACTGGAGAATCAAATGAGAAAATCAAGGGGATTGAGAAAGGCCTTCACGCTGATCGAATTGCTGGTGGTCATTGCCATCATTGCAATTCTGATCGCTCTGTTGTTGCCTGCCGTGCAGCAGGCTCGTGAAGCAGCCCGTCGTACGCAGTGCAAGAATCACCTCAAGCAGTGGGGATTGGCTGTGCATAATTATCATGACGTTTGCAATCAGTTTCCAATAAATGGCACTGCTGATTGGGCTCTCAAGGCGAAAGGTTCGCAACTTGTGATGCTGTTGCCATATATTGAGCAGTCAGCTTTGTATAATGCAATTGACTTCGGCAACAGGATTCCGATTACCCACCCTAATGCGGGCTGGTGGAATGTGCCTAACAGTTCACTGGGTTTTAATCCAAACGGTTTCACCCAAAAGTGGATGTCAGCGAAAATTGCCGTCATGCGTTGCCCAAGTACTCAATGCCCCAAGACTGAATCGTGGGACTGGGACATGACCACTTCGAGCTATGCCCCTTCAATGGGAGCTCAGAGGATGGATATTAACTCTCCTCAAGGCAATACCTGTACTGCTTACGGTCAAGGTTCGGTTGAGCAGCGTGGAAGCCAGACCGGATATTTTGGCGATGGGCAATCCGGGCATGGAAATTCCAACAACGGCGGTGAGATTTCTGGGCCATTTGCCCGAGGCAACTGGGCTGCAACTTTCGGTGAAATCATTGACGGTACATCCAATACAATTATGATGGGAGAAGTCCTGGCAACTCTCGAGTGTACCGACCATGGCCACTATGGAGCCTTCACAATGAACAACCAGTGGTTTGCGACTACAGCGCCAATCAATTACAGAACTTGCCAAACCGGTCACGGATATACACCAGTGCCCGGTGATTGTGGCAAAACAAACAGTTGGAACACGGCTCGTGGTTTCAAGTCAGATCACACTGGTGGCGCTCATTTTGTTTTGTGCGACGGTTCAGTGAGATTCATCAGCGAGAATATTGACTACGGCACCTACCAAGCACTGGGCTCTCGACGTGATGGCAAGGTCGTGGGTGAATTCTAGGTCGCACTCGGTTGATCCTGAATGGTCTGCAGGTCATGGCGACCTGCAGGCCGTTGATTCAGTTTTCCATGGATTGATCATTATCAAATATCGGGGTTGTTTAGACATGATTCGTACGCTGGTTTTATCTTTGGTTCTCGTGACTCCCTGTCTTGTTGGTTGTGGTGGATCAAGCGGCAGGCCCGATCTCTTTAAAGTAACCGGGACCGTTACTTTTAAGGGTGCCCCTGTTGAAGGAGCAACTGTTTCATTCGCCTCGGACAAGGCTCGTAGCGCAACCGGGGTCACGGACGCAAATGGAAAGTTCTCGTTGATGACGTTTGACACGAACGACGGAGCAATTGCGGGAGAGCATTCTGTCACGATTATCAAGGCCGCATCCGAAGGTTCGGCTGCAGTGATCACGCAGGAGAACGCAATGGAGATGATGGCCAAAAATATGGGCACAGTGAATGCGGGACAAAAACAAGCGGCCGAAACAAAGCCGAATTATGCGTTGCCTGCAAAATATGCCGACGCGAAGACATCGGGGGAAAAGAGGACCGTGTCACCTGGTGATTCCAACGATTTCAAGTTCGATCTTACAGAGTAGATTTCTGATCGAGCCCCTTCTTCGACAGTCCCAGATTGGTTGAAAAATGTGTCTGGAACTTTGCAGGCATCAGAAAATGCGATGAAAACCTGTTGCCGGGGAGTTTTAGACACCTTTCTCAACGCGATTTCCTGCTCCTGATCGCGAATCCGGGCCAGTCGAACTAGTGCTTTGTCAAATCTTAATCTTCGGGTGGCCGGGGTTGGAGGGCGATAACCCGAAACCCCGGGGCTTCCTTCGCTCCGCTCGGTCCAGCCCCGGCCACCCAACCCGCAATCCTTGCTTTGACAAAGCACTAGTACGTTGTCTGACCAGAAATTTTGGTTGGATTTTCGTGGCTGGGCGAGGCGAAGGTACCCCAGGGGGATTTGAGCTGCTCTAGAAAGCCGGCCACCCCTATGGCAATCCTTGATAACGCCTTAGAGATTTTTCGGGTTTGCGGACGAGCGCAGAGGTCGATTTTTGTTGTTGTTGTCCTTGTTGCTTGTGCATTCGGGATCTGGTTTTTGTATTCCCAGAATCGTCCTGATGTTGTGTATTCGCAAGCCATCGCGGACCTTGAAGAAGGTGACTTACGCCGTGTAAGTGACGCGGCTTCAAGGCTTGAGCGATACCCGGAATACCAGCGGCATGCCCATCTGCTTCGTGGTTGTGTGCTGTTGCATTCTGGAAAAGCAGCAAGCGCCTTGAAGGAATTTTCCGGTACCAGACCCGACGGTGTGCTCCGATTCCCTGTCCTGCAGTTTACGGCACAAGCGCTCTATCAGACGGGTCAACTCGCCCAGGCCGCCGATCTGTTGATCCTTTTGGCGAACGAAGATCCGTCCAACGCGGAGGCCCATCGTTGGCTTGGGGCAATCTATTACGACGTCGGCAGTCAGTCCGAAGCAGTTGTTGAATTGACTGAGGCGGCTCGGCTCAGACCGCTCGATCATCGTCCACATCGGCTCTTGGGGCTGATTTGCACGGATGAATCTCTGTTCGGACTTGCGATCGAGCACTATCGGACGGCATTGAGACTCGGGAAGGATATTCCTCAGCCGGATATTCAGGCAGACCTTTCAATAGTGCTGATTCAGAGGAACAGATTCGCCGAAGCTCTGGAAGTGCTGGCGACCGCGGAGCCCACCGCCACGGTTTGGGCTCTCAGGGCCGATTGTTACGACGGGCTCGGAAAACCGGACGAATCACGGGATGCCGTTGAAAAATCGCTGCTGGCCGATCCGGATAATCCCAAGGCCCTGCGGTTGTATGCAGCCCAACAGATTGCAGATGGTAGCGCTCAAACAGCGATTTTACCGCTCCAGAAAGTACTCCAGCAGGATCCCCATGACACCAAAGCGCGTTACCAATTGGCGATGGCGTATTTGAAACTGGGCCAGACAGAGGCCGGGCAGCGAGAGATGGACGCGAGGGACGCATCGACAAAACTGCATGAACAATTCTACGCCGCAGCGAAACAGGCCGCTGCTGACCCCGCAAATGTCCAGATTCGCGAGCAACTGGCCTCGATTGCGACAGCTTTGGGAAAACGCGAAGTGGCGCAACGATGGTCGTTGGCTGCCAAAGCATGCCGCGCGGCTGTTGGGACACAGCAGACTCAGTAGTTGCTCGCGAGATTGAAGTACAGTTGCGATTCCTGTAGCTTGGACATTCATGTCCGAGATATTGGCCGTGCGACGGACATGAATGTCTAGATGATGAGTCGGGTGAGCGGAGCGGCGTAAGCCCTCCGGTACGTTGTTTTCGTACCGGCAAGCTTACGCATGCCGCTCGCCAATTCTCTCAATCCTGACCGCGTGAAGTATGAGCGTAGCGAAACTATCGGTGGCGAATGTGATTGAAGCGGTCACTGGCGTGAACAAAGAATCAGTCAGCCATCCACGGTACAAGCGCAAGCGACAACTGTTGTTGCTTGTTCTGTGCATTCTTCTCCTGGTCGGCGGTCGAATCGCGTTTCGATCGGTGGCTCCTCAGTTACCTCCAGGCGTCTCACGACCGGACTTTGAAAAAGCCGCGGCAGACTTCAAGGGTGAATTCGACCGGGACGGAGACCATTTTGATGTGTTGATGACACTTGCGAAGATGTCCGCGAAGAAAAAAGACGCAGCCACGGCAATTGCCTGTTACCATCAGATTCCGACAGATCATGTCCGTTATGGTCCCGCAGCGCGTTATGAAGAAGCACAACTCTTTGCAGAGACAGATCAGGTTCAGCGGGCGGAGGACAGTTTTAACGAATTCCTGAAATTGTTGGAGCAGGGAATCCAGCTTCCAGACCGTCAGGTTGCACATTCAAGGCACTGGCTAAGCCTGATTTATGGTGCCGAACTTCGGTCGGAGGACCGTCGAATCGTGCTGCACGACTTGGTGGAGGATCATCAGGCCGACATCAATGATGTGAAACAGTACTATTTTGGATCGCTGTTAATCTGGCAGACGGTTTTTGGCAGCGAGAGGGTTCGCGACTTCCTGAAAAAGGACCCGGACAACCGGAATCTTCGGGTTGCGGCCGCTCGATACGACATCGGCGAGGGTCGTTTGAAGGAAGCTCGAGAGCGGCTTGCCACTCTTCGCAGTGAAGACCCCAAAGACCTGCGCACACTGGCCGTGTTGCTCGAAAGCTGTTATGAAATGAATGACTGGTCAGCCTTCGCAGATGCGTTTGCCACCGCACCGGAATTCGGCAAAGACGAGCCTTGGCTGCTGACACAGCTGCGGGGTGAGTGGGCTCTCCATCAGAATGACTGGCTCAAAGCCGAAGAGTATTTTCAATATATGTTGAAAATCGATCCACCAAATGCTGTGTGCCTCATGGGACTTGCCAGAGCTTACGCGGGCCAGGGGAAGCCAAAGGAACGTGAAGCCATGCTCCAGCGTTCGCTGTTGGTGGCAAAATTGAGAGTGGATCTCTCAGCGATCACTCATGACAATCCTAAGGGAGCAAGGACTGTTGCCAATTCGGCGCGGCAACTGGGGATGGAAGATGCCGCAGGCATTTTGGAGTTCTTTGCAGCCAGGATGCCGGACGGAACACGGTGAATCAGTTAAGGACCCCTGTCAAATCAAAACAGGTAGCTGAATTCGCAAGAATTCAGAAATTGGGCTGAATTCTTGCAGCTACAAAGAGCGGCCAAGGTTCCTGAATCTCACCATGATTGTAACAAGGATTCACACGTGTTGTTTCGTTACGGACACTCTCGGCCGTTTGTGATGTTCATCGGACTGGTGTTGTTGATTCTCGCCGGATGCGGAAAGCAGCGATCACCCGCCAACGCTGCTCCGGCCCCTGAGTCCATTCCGTCAGCCATGACACTGCAGACAAACGAGAAATCGTCGCAGCCTCCGGCTGTGCAACCATCCGTGACGACGTCGTTGTCTTTCCGAATGCTCACTGCAGAATCCGGTTTCGACTTCGTGAGGAATGACGACATGCATGGACAGGAGCGGCTCTTTGAAGTGAATGGCGGAGGATCTGCTGTATTTGACTTTGATGCGGACGGGTGGCTGGATATTTTCATGACCAACGGATGCCGTGTCCCACTCGCGTTGCAGTCAAAAGAAACGCCCGGCAGGCTTTTTCGGAATCACCAGCAAATGAGATTTGGTGACTGCAGCGAGGTATCCGGACTGATGCAATACGGTTACGGCACCGGCTGTGCCGTGGGAGATACGAATGAGGACGGGTTCGAGGATCTTTATGTTGCGGCATTTGGACCGAACCAGTTCTGGGTCAACAATGGAGACGGTACGTTTTCCATCGTCTCAGGAACAGAGATTCCGGAGATTCCTGAGTGGAGTGCCAGTGTGGCATTTGCTGATCTGAATGCCGACAGCACACTGGACATCTATGTCGCCAACTACGTCGCGGAATCTGATACACACCCCAAACTTTGTCACGATTCCAAGCCAGACGTCGGAGACACAGGCTGTTCGCCGTCTTTTTTTGATGGTGTTTCCGACAGGTTGCTGCTCTCTGACGGACACGGCGCGTTTCTCGACGGTTCTGCAGCGTCCGGATTATCAGCCTTGCTCGGCAAAGGATTGGGTGTCGCCATCTGTGACTTGGGAGAGGACTCTGCTCCGGAGATCTACGTGGCAAATGATGGAGAGGCAAATTTCCTCTTCAGCCTTGAAATTGACTCTGGCCAGGGAGATCCTGAAGGCCCGGATCGCGTGATTCTGAGCGAGCGGGCGGTCTTCGCCAATGTCGCCCTCAACGAACAGGGCTTTGCTCAGGCCAGTATGGGAGTCGCGGCCTCGGATCTGGACCGCAACGGCCTGGTTGATATTTTTCTGACCCATTTCTACGGCGAGTCGAATACCCTGTACCTGAATCATTCGACATCTGACTCCCTCGTGTTTCAGGATGCCACCAGAGTCTCGGCGCTGGGCGCTCCAAGTCTGACAAAACTCGCGTTCGGCGTCGTCCCGATTGATGTCGATAATAATGGCTGGAAGGATTTGCTCGTGGTCAACGGTCATACGAACGATCGAACCTGGTCCGGGCCCAGCGCTCCCTACCGCATGACGCCACAGCTCTTTGAAAACCAGGGCAACGCCTCATTTGTCGATGTTTCCAGTGCAGCAGGGGACTATTTCCATCGCGAGTTGCTCGGGCGCGGGATGGCGATGGGAGACCTTGACCGAGATGGACGCATGGATGCGGTGGTTTCACAGCAGATTGACCCGTCCGTGATCCTGCATAATGAAATGAAGTCTGCGGGATCTTCGTTGTTCCTGCGACTCATTGGACGAAAATGCTGTCGTACGCCAGTCTCCGCTCGAGTAACGCTCAGAAACACGGAACCGACAGCCTGTGAACATCTCGTTGGTGGAGGTAGCTTTCAATCCGCCAGTGCGAATGAAATTCATTTTGGTCTGGCTGATGCAAAAAGCATCGACCTTGAAATTCTCTGGCCTGGCGGTGATCGAGAAATCGTGACGGACGTGACATCCGGTCATTGGACGATTCGCCAGGGCGATCACAGGGCCTGGTCCACAATTCCTTTTGGGCCAGTCGCAGAATGAACCAATTGAACTCCAGAAACGCATTGGATAGCGGGCGGGCGTGTCTGGTGTTATTCTCTCAGCGTGAGCGAGCCAACGCATTTGCCGTGGTTATACTCCGCTTGGTCATGGATGAGACAATTGGCGAGCGGCATGCGTCAGCTTGCCGGTACAAAAACGAGGTACCGGAGGGCTCACGCCGCTCCGCTCGCCGGACTCATTTTTGCCCGCGCGGAGTATCACTGGTTCGGTTCCGGCGCGGGCGGCAGGGGAAAATTTCTGTCGCTGAATGAGTGGTCTCCGCAGTTGAGTCGCCTGACGCAGTCTGACTGATGTTTCTTTTTTATACGCGAGTTTCGTTATGACGTCCTGGCCGCGCCGAATTCTTTGTTCCTGCCTGGCATGGCACGCCTTTTCAATTTTCATTCTCATGCCGCCCTGCGACGCTGTCGCCCAGGACAATGAACGTGATGGTGCCGACAAACAACTAAACACAGCGGTGCTGCAGAGTGAACTTCCCAATCCTGACTTTTCCCCTCACGGCCCGTTTCTCGGCCCACTTGATATTGCTCATATCGCACGCTTCAATGATCTGCCACGGCGGATGTTTCTTGAGCCGTATCTGATTCCGCCTGAAAGTGTCAGAACGCTGGGGCCGGGGTATGTGCCATTGTTCGACAGGACGCTCCGCGAAATGAACGATGATGAAGTGCTGGAAACAGCAGCTCTTTGTTTGGCGCGAGTCGCACATGAAAAACTCCAGGATATCAGTGGGTCATCTGACATCCTGTTGAAACATCTGGAATCAGATTCAAATCTCCGCGTGCGCTTTGCGTGTGCCCGAGCCCTCGTAAATGCCGATGTCCCGCAATCTGCTGCTGCTGTCCTGAAGTTGAATGAATATGCCTCTGACGCACAGCGACTCTGGATCGAGCCTGCGCTCGCACGCTGGAAATTTGCGGCTGCAGAGGACATCTGGAAACAAAGACTCGCGGCAGATTCTGAGACCACAGTCGCCGTTTCACTGGCCAGTGACGGACTCGCAGCGCTGGGTGATCCGAAGGCGTTGGATTTACTGCGTTCGGTCCTGCATGGCAAGTTGCTCCCTTACGAAAAGCGACGGGCAGCGGCGAAAGCGATCTGTGTTCTGTCACCGGACATGGCACTGGCCGAAGCGGATTCTCTTGTCGAAGGCAGTGTGCTGGAACGGCTGCTGGGAATCGAACTGCTGTCAAGCGGCAAGCTCGACGCCCATACCGAATTGTTGCGAATGTGTGCCGACCCGTCCGATGCCGTCGCGTCGGCTGCATGGACGGCAATGTTCCGACTGCATCCAGATGCTCTCATTCCGGCTGTACCAACGGGACGCAATCATAGTGATGCATTCGTCCGCATGACAGCCGCCCGTATCATGCGCCTTTTTCCGGATGCCCAACGTAGCGGATGGCTCCACGAACAGCTGAGCGACAAACATCTGGAAGTCCGCAACGTCGCTCGTGAAATGTTATTTCTGGTGGCCGAAGAACAGGCCCCACTGCGAGATGGAATCATCACGATGGCCAGTGACACGCTGACTGCCAACAGTGAAAACTGGCAGGGAATTGAACAGTGTCTGCTGTTGCTGGGACAACTTCGCGCAGCACAGTATGCGGACCGCTGTGTTCCATTGCTTGAACACCCTCGCAATGAAGTGCTGGTGACAGCTGCATGGCTGCTGCATCTGTTCCCGGACCCGGCAGTAGAAGAGGCTGTCAGGACGCACCTGTTGCGAAACGAGGAGATGCTGAGGAATCCGGCCACAGCGCCCGTGGGAGTTGACATTGGTGAGCAGTCGTCGTATCTGATTCAATATGCCGGCCTGATGCGTTTGAAGGACCTTGAGGCGATTATGATGCCCCATTTTGGTAAGACTGTGCCCGGTGGAACTTTCAAACGTGCAGCGGCAATGTGGACGCTGGGGCTGTTCCATGAAAACGATCCGGTGCCAGACCTTACGAAATCGTTTCTTGCGCGGTTGGCAGATCGTGCAGGTGTACCGCCGGAAATGGACGAAGTGCAACGCATGTCAGCCATCGCGCTGGGGTTGATGAAAGCGAAACCTGCCGTGGCGAGTCTGCTGGAAGCGTACAATGATGATCCTCCGGACTCCGGCATTCCGGACAGTGCGCGGTGGGCACTCGGGATGACTGGAGAACCGCTGCCAGAACCTGTGAAGCCAGCGTCGATTGAAGTGGGCGGCTGGAAATTGAGTCCTGTAGACAACTGAGAGTTGAGACCTGTGTAATGGCGATTGAATTTAATTGTCCGTATTGTACGGCAACGATTCGGGTGGCAGATCCATACGCTGGAAAGCAGGGGCGTTGTCCGAAATGTGATACGAAGCTGCTGATTCCCAGTGTCCCGTTGCCGCATCAACCGGCGGTTCCGCAGTTGCCCGTGGTACAAACACCGCCTGTTGCGGCATACGGCGGAGGACCGATTTTGCCGGAGGGGCTTCCAGTCATCACGAACGGAAACGTCGCGGCTCCGGACGATCCGTTTGCCGTACGTCCGGTGACGACATCCGTGGTCAAGTCGCGGCGCAGGAATGCACGGCGGAGGCCAAGTCGGACGCTGATGATCGGCGTGCCCGTGATTTGTTTTCTGGTCTTGTTCGGCATCATTGCCTACAGTCTCACCGGAAGTCTGCCGCAACTGCATGGGGAACTTACGGGGCGAAGATTGGATGGTCTGAGCCTTCCTAAGGCTATGATTCCGTGGAGCGATTTGAGTCTCAACGAAGACGACCGCAGAATCCTGCAGGAAGCCCTCACGGTACAACCCGAAACACTTGCCAGTCAGGTCATGGCCTGCCGTCTCTCGGCAAGCGAAGACGGTATTCTCGTGACGCTGGCAGCGCAGGCGCAGAGTCAGTGGATCGTGGTCAATGTGGCTGCTGAAAAACCGCTGGCTCTCTGGCGGCGAAAAGAAGGCCCGATCCTGAATCGTCTGCGGCTGGATGAATTGCAGTCCGCCGCGACGCAGTATGCCAAAGATAAACTCCTGAAAGTCAACGGCGAACAGATCGCCATCGACGCTGTGGCGGTGCGGGACAAAGTCGCGTTGAACGCCAGTTGTCGCGCGCTGAGTTTTGCGATCCAGGCGGTCGCGGATTCCGCAATTTTTCCATGTGCAGCTGAAGATGAACAGGGGCAGTTGTATTTCTGCCTGCCGAAGTCGGTGCAGATGTTCAAGATCCAGGGACGGACTTTGGCAAACGGTACGCTCGGGTTCAGCGGAGATTATAACGTGACGGTTTCTGGCGAAACGGTGACCACGGATGCGACGCCTGCGGCAGACGATATGAAACCAGAAACGTCAATGCCGGGGGACGAACCGGAGATGTCCGGCGAAGAACCTGAGATGTCGGACCCTGACACAGAAATGAAGGATGCGGAACCGATGCAGGAAATGTCACCGGATGAAAAGAAGATGCCCGAGAAAACAAAGAAACTGAATTTACGGGATTCTAAGCACCTGTCCAGAATTATGTTGGCATAATTCGTTTAACGGCGAGCCGCAGGCGTAGGCGATTCCCGCTTGCCTACTCCTACGCCTGCGGCTCGCCGTTAACCGAAAGAACTTATGCACGAGTGCTTATGTGATGCAAGCTTGAACCACGAATTGACACGCATGAACCCAGCGCGGCCCTTCAGGCCGCAACCAAACATAATTTTTATTTTACCACGGAGAACACGGAGTACCAGAGGCTCGATGGCGGGGCAATAAAATTGCATTCTCGATTTCATACTGACCGTATGCTTGCCGCGATTCCCTCCGTGAT
>JAYSPO010000450.1:0-1662 GCA_043722015.1 Candidatus Kuenenia sp.
TGCAGATACATCCAGACAAACCCCGTACGGTCCTCCTTGATGAATGCTTCGCGTCCCTGATAAAGCGTACTGAACTCTGCGTGAATTTTTTCTGATTCTGCGGCATCGGTTTTTTCATCAACGGCCCTCAGCTTCTTCGACAGGTCTTCCATTTTCGCTTTCCATTCCACTTCCTTCGCTTTACATTCTTCTTCCGTCAATCCATCTGCCGGAGACGTCAACGTGGTGCTGTCGCCGACCAGAATGTCAAATTTTCCGTCTTCATTGATGTCATCGACCCAGATCCGCGTCGAACGTGTTGGCCCCGTGAGTTCGGATTCCTTGAGCATGTCGCCCTGGCCAGCTTGCGGACCGGGTTCAATCAATGCGACGAACGCCTTGAGCACAGGAAGTTTTCCCGCACCGGCTGTGTTTTCCGCCCACTGAGCCCCGCCGTTCGTGGAACCACTCAACAGATCCACGTCACCGTCTTTGTCCCAGTCGATGCAGAAGGGGTCACTGTGATGGCCGGCAATCCGCAGCACGTCATTGCCAATCATCAGCAGTTCGGAAGTTGGCAGGAATTTCCCCTGCCCTTCACCACGAAACAGGCAAAACGTTCCATGGAAGTTGCCGGAGATCAGATCGAGAGCGCCGTCGCTGTCCCAGTCAATTGCCACCGGACGGGTGCAGATGCGATCGAGGTCGCTGTCGTAACCTGCAGACGTCTCCGGAGCCGAAATGATCAACGGCTTTTCGTCCGTGCCGTTCAGTGTAGCTGCCGGGTTGAACTCACCTTCGGCGTTGCCCCACAGGACTTGAAACAGTCCTGCCATCGTTTCTTCATAGCGCGAATACGAACCGGACAGAATGTCCGTATGACCATCACCATTGAGGTCCACAAACTGTGGAGTTGATGACGTGCATCACCACACGCCGGGCACGGTCGCATCCCCACCGCCGGCTTGCAGCCAGGTTCCATCGGCAAGTTTGCCGTCGCCCATGTTTTTGAAGACCTGAATCTTGCCGCCGCTGAATTGACCGAAAAGCAGATCCTTCTTACCGTCGCGATCGACGTCGGCCCAGCACGGGGCAGCATAACCCGGGCTTTCAACGCGCACGGCTTTGTCGCCCGCTTTCATCATGACCGGAGCTTCGAAATCCGAAGCATCGACGGCAACTGCACAAACGCAGAATACCAGAATCCAAACGGCACATTGCCTCATCATAGAAGTCGGCTCCTTTTGAAGATGGAGAACAGAGAATGCCGCAGCGAATCGAGCGACCTCGTATTGCCGCGAACTAGTGCATCGTCAGCCGTGGAATGATGGAAGCCCGAACTTCTGATTGTGTGCCACTGGCTATGCCAGTGCTTTTATCCGGCAAGCACTGGCATAGCCAGTGGCACACATCAATTGACGATTGACAGAGCACTGGGACTTCGCCTCGCAATAGATTATAATAAACCGCCAGCGAGATCTACAATCCGTGCGTTCGCTGAAATTTGTTGCCGGACGAAAGTTCACCAAACGCTTTTCTTTACATTGCACCGTCATGATTGCACACTTGAATTTGCCCCGGACCAACAACAGGAATCGATTCCGCCTTGCTGCGGCGTTGCTGGTGACGGCTGGTTTCTTCGGCCTGAACGCCTCCGTGGTACTGGCGGATAAAGGCCCGGTC
>JAYSPO010000451.1:0-7956 GCA_043722015.1 Candidatus Kuenenia sp.
GGGCAGAAAAATAGCAGCCATTTTTTTGCCCAACATTTTTTTGCCCATAATGTTGAGGCCAGACGATACTTCTTAGCCCGGCGGCGGATCGTTGAAAAAGAAAGCGGTGACGAGTCACTGCACTCCAAACGTCGCTTGTTTAAATCCTTTCTTCCCAACAACTGTATTTTTTGCGCGCATCTTTTTTTGCCGTAGTTCTTTGGTATTTCGAGATTCGGATTTCGGATTTGCGGCTTCGCCGCGCTAGCGTCTAGGGCGACAATTCTAGTTCGACCTGCCACAACGGCTGTGATTTACCCTCGCTGTTGAGCAGCAGCGACTTGCCATCAGCGGTGAAGCAGACGGACTCGCCCTGTTTGCGTATTGGAAGTGTCAGCACTGTGATGGATCCGCGGGATGCCTCAGCCCACGATTCTTTTTTTGGGTCATCGCGCGTCAACATCACGCCGCTGAACATATTGACGATGGCCAGGCGACGGCCATCGGAGGAAACGTCCATTGCAGTTGCATACGTGACACCCAGCGGTGCGAGTCGTTCAGCTGTCAGTGTTTCCTTGCCGATCGAAAGTGTCAACGGCAGCGAGTACAACGCACTGTGGAGGGGATCAGTCTTTGTGACCAGCAGAATTGTGCGTGACACGGCATCGACAGCCAGGCTTTCACAGTCTTGTGCGCCATCCGGGAATTGAAATTCAATTGTGCGAACAACCTCGACTGTTGATTCTACAATCGCTTCCGGCGGACTGCCCGGTTTCAGCTTTGGCTCTCTCAACAGCAAGAGCTGACACGATGGCGACTTCGTGCCACGCACGCGTTGGTTGTCTCCGATGTCGCCAACGAGCAACCAGGATTCGCCGTCCAGTTCGAATGAACACATATCTTCCCAGTCCGAGGCTGTCACGCCCTTCACATTCACGATGCCCTGCGTGGTTCCATGCAGGTCGACCAGAAACAAGCGAGGGGCGTCACCGGAATCATTGTGCATCCAGACGGCATCTGTTGTCGTACGACTGACGGCCAGTCCGCTGGCTTCGAAAATCAAAGGGTCCTGCACAATGCAGACTTCTTTGGTGATTCCGGCGACCTCATCATCGATCGCGGCGGCGGAACTGATCGCGGCGGCGGAACCGAACGCGACAACCATGAGGATGCAAAACCCGGGAATCGAAGTCGCAGGAATTCCTCGAACGCAGGGTGGGGCAAAAAGCTGGTAAATCGCATCGCCCCGCAGTATTGAATTTGAGCAATCATTGTCATGCGTCCAATAAGTCATTTTCGTCTCATTCTGATACAAATCGCAGGAACCGGTTACCATTGGAGAAATCCTGAAACAACAATGCCGCCGACAAGTTACCAATTCTGCCTATTCCTCGCACGCGGTGGCGAAAATGGAAATCGGTGTCAAACTGTCGCAGGCAAAAGCGGATCACCCGTCTTGACTGCGTTTCGGAACACATGAACAATCCGGGGTTTTCAGGCGATTGGGGCGAAGTGTGTTTGAGTTCCCTGTTTTCCCCGTCAAAACGGGCTTGGATTCAGCTCAACCACCCTCCCGAATTCCGCATTTTGGCGATCAAACAATCTGTAAGCATACAGCCGAACATTTGAAGTACAACGGACGCCTTTCATGACAGAACCTGTTCCATCTGACGAAAACCTGAAAAAAGTCCGCGAGCGCGTGATGCAGTTGGCACGCGAGATCGAGCAGATGTCTGGTCAGGAACTTCCTCCTCCGGTCTACTTTCAGGAATTCCTGACGCGCGTGGTCACGGCTGTCGGGGCGCGCGCGGGTGTGGTCTGGTTGTTGGACGAATCCGGTCGCCTGAACCTGATCGCTCAGCTGAATCTGGAGCAAACCGGATTGCGTGAAACGCCCGGTGCATTGGGACTTAACGAGAAGTTGCTCATCGATGTGATGCAGACCGGCGAGGCCCGCACGCTGACTCACGGCGGAGAAGCGAAACTTCCGACGGAACACGTGTTGGTCCTGTCGGCACTTCATAAGGAAAAGAAGTGCGTCGGTGTCGTCGAGTTGTTTCAGCGTCCGGACGTTCCGGTGAAGGCACAGTCGGGATACATGCAGTTTCTGGAGCAGATGTGCGGGTACGCTTCACGATTTCTGGAAGGCCGACGACGCAACCAGGAAGACAACGTAGACCTTAAGAATCAGTTCTGGACCGACTTCGAACAGTTCTCGTTGCGGCTTCAACGTTCGTTGCGTGAAGATGAAGTCGCCGATGCCGCAGCCAGTGATAGTCGCGCGTTGCTCGGTTGTGATCGCGTCAGTGTCGCGATTCGCAAGGGACGTAGTTTCCAGATCCGAGCCGTCAGCGGGCAAAGCAGCGTCAATGCGCGAGCAAATCTGATCGTTGCCATGCGAAAGCTGTCGCGGAGTGTGATTGAGATGGGTGAGACCCTGGTCTACACCGGCAAAGTCGAAGGACTTGCACCACAGATCGAAGAACCTCTGGCAGCGTTTGTGCAGGAGAGTGGTTCCCGCATGGTCATGTTGGTGCCGATGTTCGAAAATGAAGCCATGGTACGTAAGCAGGGCGAAGAGGAAGATCGCGAACGACGCAAGAAGCGACCGAAAGCGACGGGCTGTCTGGTAATCGAACAGATCGCCGAATCAGAACCATTGCCGCAACTGGAACAGCGTGCGGAACTCGTGGCTGATCACGTTGGAGCAGCTCTGTGGAATGCTCGACAGCACGGACGTATTTTTGGGCTCAGTCTGTGGACGCTGATGGGCAAAGGGATGGAATGGTTTCGCGGACGAAAGCTGGCGATCTCTGCAGCCGTGTTGCTGGGCGTCGCCGCACTGGTGGCGGTGATGGCCTTGTATCAGCTGGAATATCCAGTCAAGGCGGAAGGCAAATGGATGCCGGTTGAACAGACGGCTGTGTTTGCGACATACGACGGACTGATCACCCGCAAGGGTATCCTGATCCCTCCGGATCAGTTGGTTAAGAAAGGTGACGTTCTCATCGTATTGCAGAACGACGAACTGGACGGACAGATCGAGGAAGCAAAGGCTTCGATCGAAAAGCAGAAGAAGATGCAGCTTGCGAAAGCAGATGAAATCCGCACTGCACAATTTGGAGAACGATCCGAAGAAGGCGAGCAGAAGGGCAGTGCGGTGGCGACTGTTAAACGTCTGGAAGTGGAAAAGCAGCGAATCGACGGCGACCGGGTTGTCGCCGAAAAACAACTGGCTCAGCTGGACAAACGCAGGGCTGAAAAGCTCTACATCACGGCTCAGGCCAGCGGTCGCATCCCGGATTTTCAGCTGCGACAACTGCTCGAAGATCGTCCCGTTCGAGCGGGCGATCATTTGTTCGACATCATGAACGACGGCGAAGGCAGCAAGTGGCACATGGAGTTGCTCGTTGAGGAGAAGCGAATGGGGCACATCCTGGAGGCGCAGCGTGAACGTGTTGCCGCCGGCGAGTCTCCCGACCTTGAAGGGGAATTCAAACTGGCGTCACAGCCGGAAAAGGAATTCACCTGCCATCTCACTAAAGTCGCGACTCGTTCGACAACTGATACTGAACTTGGAACCGCGTTCGAATTGACGGCAGTCGCAAACGAAGGACAGGATCTCCCTCCTCAGCGTATCGGCGTGGAAGTGACTGTGCATTTGTACTGCGGAAAGACATCGCTGGCCTATTGGTGCTTCGGTGATGTCGTGGAGTTTGTGCAGAAGTACGTCTGGCTCTGAATGGTTCTGACTTCATCATGCTGGCTCGCCGACTGACACAAACCGGGATCGAACAGTTCGATGCGTTTCTTGCATCGCTGAAAGACCATCCCACAGCGGACGCTCCGCTGGAACTGCTCACAGAATCAGGAACGTCAGAACCGATCGATGTCGAGATTGAGGCCGAGGTGCGGCGGTTTCGATCACGCCTCGAAATTGCCGAACACCTGAGTCGCCTGTTGCGAAAGGATACGTCTACACTTCGCGCCGATGCCGGATTCTGGTGTTGGCTGGCATTGTACTGGTTCGAATCCCTGTGCCCTGTGGTCAAGGATCGCTGGAATCCCGGTGAGCGCTATCGCTGGCTGGCCGATCTGGAAGACCCTCGCAGGACCTGCCGACATCTTCTGGCTGGACCTTTTCAGATCTATCTGGCTCATCGCGACGATCCCCGGCGCGCCATGTCGTTGCTGTGCGGCACGCCGACTCAACCCGGTGCACTTGTGCCGCTGATTGCTTCCAGACCATCGCTCGTCACCTGCAACGCCGTCGTGGGAGTCGCCACACGTCTTTACTACGACGCTGCGAACGGACGCAATCGCCCTGGCCTGAGCGGCAAAACCCCCGGAAGCCCTCGCCGCTTTGCGGATGTCCTGAGTCAACTCGACCTGACATGGGATCTGCATTCGCTGTCGATCGAACAGTTGCTGACGTTGTTACCGTCCGAGTTCGACGAATTCCATCGCACGAATTCACACCGCCAGCGCCCGTTGATTGAATAGACCTGATACAAGCGACTGTCATTTGGAGTGCGGTGATTTGTCGCCGCTTTGCTTTTCCAACACGCCATTTTTGTCAATCGGCGAAGGAAAACAGCAAACATTCCGTTGCAGTTTTAAGTGAAGTCGGCAGAACAAAAGAACGTGGTCCCCACGGCCAACTGACATGAAGCAGAAAGCGGTGACGAGTCACCGCACTCCAAGGATCGCTTGTTTAGCTACGCTTACCCTGTTTAATGCCCGCACCTTGCACGCATCCTTGTTGCTCGTGTCTCCGACGCGAGTCGTCCCGCTACGGAGTGAGCGGGCAACATGGCCTGTTGACGCCGTATCGTTCGCCGTCTCGGACGGGTCGGCTCGCAGAATCGTTACGATCGATGCCTTCCACGGAAGTGTTGCAAAAATGCAACCGGTCCGTGCGACATGAACTGAACAGCTGAACTAGGATCATGGCGGAGGTGTTTTGTCATGATCACTTTGAAACGTCTGCTGTCCGGGCTTGTGTTCGTCGCGGTTGTTGTTGCGCTCATCGCGCTCCGGCCGGAAAAGGGGCCACCACCAACGGATGTGTGGTTTCAAAAAGCCGTGTTGGAAAATGCGAAACCAGTGGTGGTGAAATTCGGTGCAGAATGGTGCGGACCGTGCCGAAGTATGGACGCAGCGATCAAGGAACTGCGTCCGAAACTCAGCAATAAGGTTGAATTCTTCATCGTAGACATTGATCAGAAACCTGAATTATTCAGGTATTATCTGTCGGGCGGTGGAATTCCGCAGACCATAATTTTTGAACAGGGAAAAGTCGTTTCCAGCCAGCGCGGCTTCGGCAGTATCGAGCAACTTGAATCGTGGATTGATCAGAATATCTGACGGTTCTTCTTTGTGCCCCGTGTCTCCGACGCGGGTTTCGGATTGGAATCATGGATCGCTCAGCATCTCGACGGATTCGCCTCCGATTCTGAGCCCCGCAGTCGACCCGAAACCGAGATGAGGTTTCCGGCGGAAAGTGAAACCTTCAAATGCACGTTGAAACAAAATCGCTCAGTTGCCGAAATTGTGGGGGCGTTCTCAGGTGTTTCGGCAATCAGGCCTCCTATCGCTGCGAATACTGTCATTCAGTCGCCGTGGTCTCTGAGACTCCGTTGCTGGTGGATGGAATTCAGCCTGTCAACGATGCTCTCAATTCTCCGTGTCCGGCGTGTTCAGACTGCCTTCAGACCGCGCAGCTGGAAGGGCGACCGGTTCTTTATTGCACAGGCTGCTTCGGAGTGCTCGTGCGTCGCGAACATTTTGGTGCGATCGTTAACGAACGCCGTTCCCGACGAGTTGGTCTGGAACAGGAAGAGATGCGTCCAATTGACCCGAACGAGACGCCGCGACACCTGCGCTGTCCCGCTTGTGAAGATCACATGGAAACACATCCGTACTACGGGCCAGGCAATGTCGTGATCGATTCCTGTGCGAAATGCGACTCTGTCTGGCTGGATCACGGCGAATTGTCCCGCGTTGAACGTGCCGTCGGAGGTCGTGAACCGGCAAACATGTATCTGCCAGCGGACTTTTCCGGACATTCAGGTTCAACGCCCCCCGGCAACATCGGGGAGCGACACCCCATCGCAATGCTGGCCGATTTTCTGTTCTGCTGAAGATGCTGTTTTTGCCTGGCGAAGACGAATGATCGGCGGCTACATTCCGTTGTTCATATCGAACCACGGAATCTCAGTCGGCGGAGCGACTGAGCTACGTAGGAGATCTCGCTCCGTCGACTCGCATTCCTGTCTCGCATTATCGAATCCCACGCCGGATGGCCTATCGGATTGATTTTGCCTGGCGAAGACGAATGATCGGCGGCTACATTCCGTTGTTCATATCGAACCAAGGAATCTCAGTCGGCGGAGCGACTGAGCTACGTAGGAGATCTCGGTGCTCGTTGGCGGCTTATTTGCGAATTCGCTTTCGTTGACTACGGCTGCAGTCAGTGCCGGATTGCTTTCGCTGATGTTGTCGCTTATGTGTGGACCGTGGCTGATTCGATGGCTCAGGTTGCGTTTCACCGAACGCATTGTCAGCGATTCAGCGCGATTGAACGAATTGCACGCCTCCAAACAAGACACACCCACGATGGGGGGGCTGTTGATTGCCGGGACCACTGTCGTTTCAATTCTGTGCTTTGCCGACATGTCATCGCCGCTGGTTTGGCTCTTTTGTCTCACAGTCTCAGCATTCACACTCCTCGGTGGTTCCGATGACTGGATTAAGCTCCGAACCACCCGGAATGGCCTGACAGCCCGGAAAAAACTGGTCTTTCAGTGCCTGATCGCATTTGCTGCGGCGGGCGGCATGTACATATTTCACGCCGTCCCTGGCCAAGCCGGGCGAATCATCCTCCCGGGGATCGATGGCACATTGCACGTTGGCTGGTGCTGGATTCCCTGGGCTGCGTTTGTGATTGTCGGTTCGTCAAATGCAGTCAATCTGACGGACGGGTTGGATGGGCTTGCAAGCGGCTGTTCAACAATCACATCGAGCGCCATGGCAGTTGTCATCTGTGTTAATCCAGGGGGCGGGATCAATGAGATTGACATTTCCAGTTCGGGGCGTGCTGTCGCTGCGATCAGTTGCGCGGCGTTGGCCGGAAGCACGCTGGGATTCCTGTGGTGGAATCGGCATCCTGCCAGAGTCTTCATGGGTGATGCCGGTTCCCTGCCGATCGGGGGTCTGCTGGCGATTGCAGCACTCTCGACCGGCAATGAATTACTGCTGGCGATTATCGCGGCTGTTTTTGTGGTTGAGACAGTGAGCGTCATGCTGCAGGTCGGTTGGTATCGGCAGACGCGACGACGAATACTTCTGTGCAGTCCGCTGCACAACCACTTTGTGTTTCGCGGAGTCCCTGAAACAGGAATCGTCAGTGCGTTTTGGCTGGCGGCAATGATTGCTGCTTTAGCGGGGCTGGTCACCGCGTTCTGGTGATTTTCTGCGGATTCCGAAAAACAACGGCAACTGATCTATTGATTTGGAAGCGATGAAAGATATAACGCCGCGCAGTGAGGATGATTTGCATGGTGCAATGAAACTCAGGCGACCTGTTGAAGTGACTCACGAGCTGTTTTTCGCAAGTTCATCAGACGGGTAGATCGTCCGCAAACAAACACATGTGGAGGTGTAGAGGGGTTCGGCCTGTTGGCATCATTCCCTCGCCCCCGGAACTTTTGCTGAAAGAGCGATCGATCCGGGAAGAGACTCGCTATCAATTTGCTTGATCGTTAACCCGGGATGGAGTCGGCCGGTGTTAACTCGAGTCTGCCGACTTCTCAACCATTGCGTCGGCGTCGCACTTCGATTGTTCGGAAGATTTACTGGTTGCCTTCAGGAACCCAAAGCTCCATCGTATTCAGATGACCTGAAACGAAACAGGAAACGGATTTCTCGCCTGCAATTTGCTTCCAACAGCGTGTTTTCTTCAGGATTTTACGAAAA
>JAYSPO010000452.1:0-3800 GCA_043722015.1 Candidatus Kuenenia sp.
TCCCCGGCCATCATTCCTGCATTCAATGAGACCAACGAATTTTACTCTCTGTTTCGTAGCCATTGGTGGCCCCGTTCCGAGTACTTCACACTGCTCGTCAATCTTGCGATCTACGGGACACTGACCCTGGTAGTGCGGAGCTTTGTCATTTGGCGACTGCCCGCTCTGTTGAATCGCCGGGACTCAGCGTGCTGAGCCAGCAGTAACTCGAGGCTGTATCGCATTGGATAAGACTGTCACTGGGTCATACTTCGCATTGTGCAGGAAGCCGTGACCTGTACTGCGATGTTGTGGATGGCACATGCGTTTAACCGCGTGAGCATCGCCCCGCGCTTCAAATTTCAAATTTCAAATCTCAAATCGAACAATCTCAAATCGAACAATCTCAAATCGAGCAATCGCGGCCCGCTGGGCACGCAGTGATATGCGTCTCTGCCAAATGCGTGCAGTATATCGCCTGGCCGGCCAACAGCGACGTACCGATGGCGAAAAATCCTTGCCAACCGATGGCCATGTGGCAGAGCCGTTCGCTCCTCCCCAGGAATTCATGACTGGAGTCAAGTTTCCAATCGGGTCTCAGGACTCTGCGAACTCGCTGGGAAGTCAGGATTCATGTTCAGCGGAATCCTTCCTGGGAAGCCTCGGAATCTGGTGATGCGGAGCATCTCAGGGAGCAACTCTGTTCCAGACACCGCATCGCAGAGTGGCTGGCACGGAGTTATCCTGGCCACTGACGACGAATTGGGAACCAATGTCCTGAGCCTGTCCGGCGCTGACGCAGCATTCTTTGAATTGGATGGCCGGGTATTGTTCCTGCGGGCCGGCACGGTGCTGGACTACGAGGTCAAGTCGTCGTACACCGTGACAGTCAATGTTGACGACGGCACTGTCGGTGGCTCACCCGATGCGTCAGTCACGTTCACACTGACGTTGATCGACGTCACAGAATGGAACGCAATTGATGTGCAGCGCGCACAGACGCAGAGGTCGTACCTGCGTTATTTGGATCTTGTGTTCGATCGTTCCGGTGATCTGATGGATCTGATCAGTCACGGTCGCCTGCAACTGACGAAATTTGATCTGAACGGAGAGAACGGTGTGGTGACAGGTCTGCCCGTGGCCACCACCGTCAGTGGCAGCCGCATTCTGATTGACTTTGGAACTAACGGGATCGGTGGCAACCGCGGCACCAACATTGGCGACGGGTATTACAGGATCGGGATCGACATGGACGGCAACGGCTCATTCGAATCGGCAAAGTACTTCCACAGACTGTTCGGCGATGTGAACGGAGACAGCCGAGTGACTTCAACGGACAAGATTCAGGTGCTTACCGCCGCTGGCACAACATCCGTCGAATCGGATGTCAATGGCGACGGCATCGTGCATATCCTGGATACGTCGCTGGTCAGTCGAGCCGTGGGTCGAAGACTTCGGGGCGGCTTGTTCCGGGATGATTGAGCTGGCTTCGATGATTCGGATGATGGCACGCGCGTCGCTGGTTGAAATGGATTCCGGACTGGATACGATACCCTCAGGGACGATCCCGACCGGGATGGCAGCGAACTGGCCCGCGGGTCGGGCAAGCCACACATCTATGACCTTGCGGCGATGGGACAGGAATGACTCATGCCATGAATTCTGCAACTCGCTCGGGAAAGGGTAAGATGAACTGGTGGGCATGACGCAAAGGGACGGCAGCGAGCGAATTCGCTGGATCCATAACACTTCGCTCGATCTGTGAATTTTATGTTGTAACAGAGGGGCCCGAATGGAGCGAATTCGCTGGATCTTTGACACCTCGCTCGACGCCGTCGTGACGATTGCCGAAGACGGGACGGTCACGGACTGGAACCCGCAGGCGGAGAAGATCTTCGGATGGAATCGGGACGAAGTGCTGGGGCAGGTCCTGACCGACCTGATCATTCCGCCTCAATACCGCGACGCGCACCGGAGCGGTCTGAGTCGCTTCCTGCAAACGGGCGAAGGGCGTGCATTGAATCAGCGGCTGGAACTCAGTGCGCTGCGCCGCACCGGCGAGGAGTTTCCGGTTGAGCTGACAATTTCGCCGATTCGTCTGGGCGACCGATTTGAATTCTGTGCATTTCTGCGGGACACCAGCGAGCGATTCCGTGCGGCCGAACAGATGGCTCAGGCGCAGCTTCTTGCCACCCGCAGTCTGACCGAGGACGCTGCCGCAGCAAGGAAGCGGGCAGAGCAGGCCGAAGAGCGTTTGAACCTGGCGCTGAAATCGGCGTGCGTCGGTACCTGGAGTTGGAACGTGGCCGACGACCTGATTCATTGGGACGACCACATGCCCGCGTTGTTTGGCAGGGAGACCGGAACATTGCCACGCACATTCAACGAATTCCTGACGTTGGTGCATCCGGACGATCAGAATCAGGTCACTCGCGCTGTACGGCGAACGATCAATGGAGCGGTGCCGTTTGACACGGAGTATCAGGTTCACTGGCCGGACGGCAGCATTCACGCTTTAGGCGCTCGAGGCAAAGTCTATCGGGACGAGCGGGGCCAGGCGGTGAGCATGACAGGAGTCTGCTGGGATATCACCGATCGGAAACGTTCAGGGCAAGCTCTGGCGGCCGCAAATGCCCAACTCGCAGGCGTGCTCGATGCCTCGACGCAGGTCGCGATCATTGCGACGGATGCGAACGGACTGATTACGGTCTTCAATACCGGCGCGCAGAATCTGCTTGGCTATTCCGCCGTTGAAATCATCGGCAGGCAGAACCTCGGAATCTTTCATCAGATGAATGAGGTGATCGCGCGCGGCGCACAGTTGACTCGCGAACTGGGGCACAGCGTGGAGGGCTTCGAAGTCTTTGTCGCCTACGCCAGGCTGGGGCGGTTCGACCGTCGCGAGTGGACTTTGGTCCGCAAAGACGGCAGTCAATTTCCGGTGAACCTCGTCGTCACAGTCGTGAGGAACACGGATGGTGAAATTACCGGTTTTCTGGAGTTGGCAGAAGATATCACCGCTCGAAAGAAGTCTGAAGAACGTTTCCGGGCCATGGTGGAAGCCGCTCCGACGGCCATGCTGGTGGTCAATGCCGCTGGCGACATTGTCCGGATCAATCGCCAGGTCGAACAGCTCTTTGGATACACGCGTCAGGAGTTGATTGGTCAGCGCGTGGAAGTATTGATGCCCGAGCGGTTTCGGGCCGAACATCCTGCGCTTCGCGAACGATTTTTCCGAAACTCTGTCCCACGTGACATGGAAGCTGGCCTTGAGTTATTCGCCGTCCGCAAAGATGGTTCCGTGTTTCCCGTCAAGATCGGACTCAGCCCGATTGAGTCTGCTGAGGGTCAGGCTGTGATTTGCGGCATATTGGATGTGACGGATCAGAAGCGAACGCTGGATGCAATTCAACAGGCCCGAGAGGCAGCCGAAGCAGCCAACCGCGCGAAGAGTTCGTTTCTTGCCAATATTAGCCACGAAATCCGCACGCCCATGAACGGTATCATCGGGATGACGCAGTTGCTGTCTCAAACCGAATTACGGTCGCATCAGCGGGACTATCTGGCGACCGTCGAAGAGTCTGCGCAGATCCTGCTGCGATTGCTCAATGACATCCTCGATTTTTCCAAGATTGAAGCCGGCAAACTGGAACTGGAGTATCGGGACTTTCGCATCTCCGAATGTGTCGCCCGCGCGACACATATGCAACAGTTGCGTGCGGCAGAAAAAGGCCTGAAGATTGCCTGCCGTGTCGCGCCGGGAATTCCGGACCATCTGTGTGGTGACTCCGGTCGCTTGCAGCAGGTGCTGGTGAATCTGC
>JAYSPO010000453.1:0-3052 GCA_043722015.1 Candidatus Kuenenia sp.
TGTTGTTCGACGGCAAAACGACAGACGGATGGCGAAGCTATCGTGCTGAGAAAATGAACGACGGCTGGGCTGTCAAGGACGGCGTGCTCGAACGCATCAGCAAAGCGGCTGGCGATATTGTCACCTCGGAAGAATACCAGAACTTTGAACTGTCACTGGAATACCGGATCTCCAAAGGCGGAAACAGCGGAATCATGTTTCATGTGACCGAAGATCAGCCACAGCCATGGCACAGCGGGCCGGAGGTGCAGATTCAGGACAACGTGGATGGCCACGATCCCCAAAAATCCGGCTGGTTGTATCAACTCTACAAACCTGCCAAACCCGCCTGGGCGACGCAATTTGAAAACCAGGTCGGATTCAAAGGCAGCGACATGGACGATGCCACTCGACCAGCCGGAGAATGGAACCTCGTCTACCTGCGAATCTCGCCTCGACAATGTGAAGTCGCGATCAATGGCGTCAGCTATTTCTACTTCCTGAAGGGCGACGACGAGTGGAATCAGCGAGTTGCCGCCAGCAAGTTCGCGGCCTTTCCTCAGTTCGGCAAGGCCACAAAAGGGCATATCTGCCTGCAGGATCACGGCAACCCGGTTGCCTTTCGGAATATCAAAATTCGAGTGCTCTCGGAAGATGGCGGAGTCGCCGATCCGGTCGATGGCCAGTTGCCTTTGCATGGTGTCGTCGCGTTTCCTGAATTGAAATGGGAAGGTTTCGAAGGTGCCGATGAAAACGGCAGACTCACAACTCTCAGGCCACTCGTGTTGACTCATGCGGGCGATGGCAGTCAGCGCAACTTTGTGGCCACGCAGCGAGGTACCATCTACGTCTTCCCGAACGATCCGCACACACAACTCGCGACACTGTTCATGGATATCCGCGATCGAGTCCAGGACTTTGCCAAGGATAATGAAGAAGGGCTGCTGGGATTCGCATTTCATCCCGACTACAAAAAGAACGGCCAGTTCTTCGTGTATTACAGTTCGGCGGCGGAACCACGCACGTCGATCGTATCGCGTTTCAACGTTTTGCCAAACGATCCGGATCGAGCAGACCCGGCCAGCGAACAGATCGTCATGAAGATTCCGCAGCCGTTCTCCAACCACAACGGAGGTTCGATCGCTTTCGGGCACGACGGTTACCTCTATATCGCGCTCGGCGACGGCGGTGGCCGCAACGATCCTCTGGGCCATGGCCAGAACCTCAAGACCTGGATGGGCTCCCTACTCCGCATTGACGTCAATCACCAGCAGGACGACAAGAATTACGCAATTCCGGCGGACAACCCGTTCCTGCAGCGCGAGGGGGCTCAGCCGGAAATCTATGCGTACGGTTTTCGTAACATCTGGCGGCTGAGCGTCGATCGAAAGACGGGGGAACTTTGGGCCGCTGACGTCGGGCAGGATTTCTGGGAAGAAATCAACATCGTGAAACCCGGCGGCAACTACGGCTGGAGCATTCGCGAAGCATCCTATCCATTCAACAACAAGTCACTGGACCCCGTTGACCCACCGCTCGCTCCGATCTGGGAATACGACCACCAGCTAGGCAAGTCGATCACCGGCGGGTTCGTCTACCGCGGTTCGCGACTGCCTGAGCTGGAGGGCTTGTATTTGTACGCCGACTTCATCAGCGGCAAGATCTGGGCTCTGAAGTATGACGAGACCCTCGGCAAAGTCACCAGCAACATGGGCATTGCCACAACCGGATTTCCAGTACTTGCGTTCGGCGAGGACGAAGCCGGTGATGTGTACTACATGCTGGAAACTGTCGATGGAAAAGGCATCTATCGCTTCGATCGTGTGCAATAGGGACCGTTCTGTACAGCAAACGTTGAGAGCTTTGTTTTCGTGAGAAGATTTTCGCTGTGCTGACTTTTCAGAAGGCCCGGGCAGTATCTCCACGACCCCATCCGGCTTGCCCGGATCGGTGAGCAAAGATGGTGGGCTAGAAAAAGATCACAACACGCACTACAACCCCATCCGCCTCGTGCGGATGGTGGAAAAGATCGGAAGCATGGTGCGAAGGCTGCAGTTTCTATGGCGCACACATCCTCTTCGGCCGCGATCCTCATCTCATTCACCAGTCGGTTTATTGACATCGTCACGCCACACGATGATGCGATACATGGATACGGCTGGCAACACTATAGACGTCAGCGTCAGCACTGCAAAAATGCTCCATGCTGTCTTTCGTGACTTGGTGAGCAGGAAAGTCGCCAGAAGGAGTAATGCGCTGACTCCTGCGATTGGAGTCACCAACTGGAAAGCGTGCATTGTCGTGACTCCTGGAGGCCGAATATGTTTTATATCTCAAATCTCAAATCTCAAATACGAAATTTCGAATAGAACAAGCGCGGCCCGCTGGGCACGCAGTCAAACAAGCCAATGCCAACCGCGTACGGCAAACAATCCGTAATGGCTTTGAAACATGCTGACTATGCTGTTTTCTCTGCGTCCGCCGATTGAAGCAAGCTGAATTCGCCTACGCCTACGGCTCGCCGTTAAACGATATATGCCAAATCAATTCTGACCAGGTGCTTATGTGGATGTAGGGTGGGACACGCGACAGCGCCGGCCCACCATTTGTCCGACGTGGTGGGCCTGCGCTCCGCTGGTCCCATCCGACGAATTCACATATTTGCCAGCCGTGACCTTGTCGCTCACATCCTTGACAAGAATTCGCCGGGGAACTAAGTGCACGATCCGAAGATTGAAATATATGATCGATTCATGAATGAAAGAGTTTTCATGCTGCGATGCGTTTTGATTGTGGGTTTTGTGCTGTTTGGCTTTGCGGTCGCTGAGGCTCAGCCGAGGGTTTATCGCGATCGTGTGGAGCCGCAGTGGTTTTCGCATGACCAGAAATTCTGGTATCGCGTAGACCTGAAAGACGGGGGCAGAGAATTCTTCGTCGTGGATGCCATTGCGGGGACTCGATCGTCGGCGTTTGACCATGCGGTCGTGGCTACTAAGCACTGGTGCATAAGTAAGTTGGCACAAATCGTTTAACGGCGAGCCGTAGGCGTAGGCGGAAGCACGCTGGATTCGCC
>JAYSPO010000454.1:0-2085 GCA_043722015.1 Candidatus Kuenenia sp.
TCGCCGGTCGTGTTGCGATAGAGCCTGTCAGACGTCCCTGGAAACATGGCAGGATTACAGAAATCCCTGCGTCCACCTGGATTAACGCAGTCCATCCCGGGATCGTAGTCAACGTAGTTTGCGACGAAGAGATCCAGCCAACCGTCTCGATCATAATCCAGGAATGCAGCCGACGTTCCCCAGCGAAGATTAATGATCCCGGCAGATTCTGTAATCGCCTTGAATCTGCCGCTGCCCAGATTGAGGTGCAGCGAGTCGGGACCAAAAGCTGTCACATAGAGATCGATCCTGCCGTCGTTGTTGATGTCGCCAGCGGCACACCCGGTGGCATATCCCAAATCTGCCAGGCTGGACCCAGCGGTGGCATCCACAAAATGCCCGGTGTCTGACTGCAGAAAGAGTCTTGACGAAGACCCGTCTCCCGGCGGAGAGACGGTCGATCCATCGCGGCGATGGCCGTTGAGTAACAGCACGTCGAGGTCATTGTCCTCATCCAGATCGAGAAATGCGGCACCTCCCGTCATGATCGCAGGAAAAAAATGGTCGCTTGCACCGTCATCATCGTGCCGGAAGTCAATCCCGGAACTGACGGCAATGTCTTCCATGACAACAGATTGTGATCCGCTGTCGGCAGTTCGTGTCGCCTCCGTGTGCTCAGGCTGACCGCAACCCAAGACATGCAAAACCAGGATCAGCAGGCAGGCTCGCAGCCAAAAGTATGCGATGCAAACGTTGCATTTAATCTGTGCAATCAAGGTATTCAATCGAGACTCTCCCTGTTGAGACTTCTAAATGAATCATTGATCTTGGCGCGGGCTTCGCCCGCAACCGAAACCAGTACGCAGATTTCGCTGAAATCTGCTGTGCCGACTTCGGCGAAGTCGGCCTACATTTAGACGGCCTCAAAATGATGCGTTACCCAAAATCTTCTCAGGAATATTCTAGTCTCAACGTTTGCTGACCAGGTTGAGGGACGAAACCAAAGTGAATTCTGAATCTAAATCCGGCCTTCCTCCTATTCTATCACATCCTCCAGCGGTGAAATGCTCACGACTTTTTCCAGGCGGATGTAGACCGTTTTGCGGTTGGGCTGGATACCGTGGACGCGGGATTCACGGACGTAGACTTCACGGGTCGTGGCGGAATCCCGCAGGTCGTGGACGTCCACGCCTTTCAGGACGAGCGTCTTATCGTGAATTGCATGCAGGCGTCCCAGATACACGAATGGTGCCTCCACATCGACCACGACATTTTTTCCGATGAAATCTTCCACGGACGAATTCCTGTCCTGAACAGTGTGCTGAATGTTGTGTCTGAAACGTCGGCAGTCCGACATTTCATTCCTATTTTTACCGCTTCTGCTGTGAAGACCAGCCTCCAGAGGACGGATCGCTATACTTTCGCCGGACTTGTAGGCCGGACCAAGCGGAGCGCCGTTCCGGCAGTTCGGCCAGGTGCCGGAACGGCGCTGCGCTTGGTCCGGCCTACCCCAAATCACTTTCACCGAAATACGTTTCATGACTTCAATCTTTCGTCCGGCTGTCGATCGTATGGCTGGCTATGCACCTGGTGAGCAGCCGCAGGACGGCGGCTGGGTCAAACTGAATACCAATGAGAATCCGTATCCGCCGTCTCCCAAAGTCGTCGAAGCCATTCGTCGTGCTGCGGAAGGACGATTGAATGTTTATCCGGATCCGCACGCGACCGGATTCCGTAAAGTCGCCGCAAAACTGTTCAACGTCGATCCGGACTGGATCCTGCCCGCCAACGGCAGTGATGAAAATCTCACCGTAATCACGCGATCGTTCTGTGACGCTGACGAAACAATCGCGTATCCGTATCCCAGCTACGTACTTTACGAATCGCTCGCGCAGATTCAGGGCTGCCACGTCGTGCGACTGAATCTGAATTCTGACTGGCAATGGAATCCTGCTGACGCCGCGCGATTGCGGCAGAATGTCCGCGTGTTTTATGTTCCCAGTCCGAATTCCCCCACCGGCAATGTGTGGTCCGCAGAACAGCTTCGCCAACTGCTTCCCGATCGCGGCGTCCTGGTGCTGGATGAAGCCTACGGAGATTTCTGCC
>JAYSPO010000455.1:0-2260 GCA_043722015.1 Candidatus Kuenenia sp.
ATCTGATCGTCTTCTCCCATTTTTGAAACAAGGACGCTGAGAGCCTGCTTGACGAGCGGCAGTTTGTTCTCAGCGGCCATTGATCCCGAGACGTCAATCAGAAACACCAGGTTCGTCGCCGGCCGTTTGTCTTCGGCAATCGTGCGGGCTTTCAGTCCGACGCGAGCCAGCTTGTGTTGCGGTTCCCACGGACACGTCGCAACATCCACGTTGACCGAAAACGGACTTCCGTCGATCGGCTCAGGATAGTCGTAGCGAAAATAGTTGACCAACTCTTCAATGCGGACAGCGTTGGCCGGCGGCAACTGCCCGTGTTGAATGAACCGCCGCGTGTTCGCATACGACGCCGTATCAACATCGATTGAGAACGTCGAAAGCGGCTGCTCCATCGGCGTTATGAACGTGTTCTCGACGATGGCGTCGTAGGCTTCAGAGCCGGGCGCGGCTTCACTGAGATTTCGGAAGCGAGCGAGTTTCTCTTCGCCCAGCTCAGTGCTCCTGCCACGCTGCACTATGCCAGGGTCAGCTAAGTCGCCAGGATAAAAGTGCCTCCCGCTATGGGCCATTCCTTTCAGGGAGCTCTCCGCTTCAAACTCCGGTACAACAAGGGTTAAGGATGATCTTTGTTCCTCAGACTTACCGAGGCTAAGGAAGTCGGTTGATTGACTCGACGCTTTTGCATCAACAACGCTCGCTAGGTCGCGAGACATCACCCGAGACTCGTTCTTTCCACCATCGGCGCTTTGCAATGCGAGCAGGGATGTTTCGCCGTTTGCCTCGCCAGATCTGCTTCGAGCACTATTCGATCCCGCAGTGTCTCCAGCCAGGCTCGCCTGCTTTGCTCGACGATCATCTGACGGTTCACCTTCTCCGGAAGGCGAAGATGAGTCGCTGCGACTCAGTTCAAGCAGGTCATCAGTCAGGACAATTGCAGCAAGCGAATCATTCGAGACTGGGTTCCCGGCGGCTTCTTCGGTGGAGACCGATTCTACTGTCTCTCCAATGTTCTCAACGCGATTCTCCGTAACAACTCGACCAACACGCGATTCGGGGTCCATCGAACCGAAATCGCCCATGAGGCCGGGCCCGGTCGAGCCAGCAGATTTGCTCGCTTCCCCACGGAACGTCGATTCGTCAGGGGCACGGCTGGCTGCAGCCATCAGCGCTTCACTCGCTGAATGGTTCGACGAACCACTCCGGGACAACCACGGAACCGCCACGGCCACCACCGCAACGGCAGCGACTGTCGTTGCGGCTCGCACCATTACAACCCAGCGTGACGGCCTGCCTGAGTTCGCCGCAGCGGCCGCATGCTCAACAACCTGGTTCGGCACGACCACAGCCTGCGTCACGATCTCACGTTGCGAACATGTCAGCGTCAACGTCGGCTGAAACGTGAGTTCACTGCGAAGCAATGCAATGGTCTCGCGAATTCCCTCCAGAGCCATGCAGGCCTCAGCGGATTCCGCAAGCAGCGACTCAACCTCAGCCCGCTCGGAGTGATCAAGCTCCCCCAGAGCATAAGCCGTCAGTCGTGGATCATCGGGTTGAAAATTGGATGTCGTCATGGAAAACCTCGGTATGAATATGTTGAATTTGTGAAAGTTGAAAACGAATAATGTGCCTTTTCGTTTAACGGCTAGCCGCAGGCGTCAGTGTCTTCCCGATTCGCCGACGCCTGCGGCTAGCCGTTAAACGAATGCCCCGAAACCACCTTCACCCCGCCGACAGCAATTGCTCGCTCTTCAACAACTCACGCAATCGCTTGAGCGCTGTGTGCAGCAGAAAACCAACGTTCGTCACCGACAATCCTGTGACCTCCGCGATTTCCTGGTATGTCATCTCGTTTTGAAACTTCAGCCGGACCACTTCCTGCTGATTTTCTGGAAGCTGGTCCAGTATTCGAAACACTCTCTCCGCCGAGTCGCGAGCGATCACTGTCGCCTCGGGGGATTGGTGTGTCGTCGAAGGCTGTTCACTGAGTTCTGCAGCGGTTGTCATGCGTCGTTCCTTCCGTTGAAGATCGAAAGCTCCGTTTCGACACACTGTGAACAGCCATTTGGCCAGATTTCCGTCGAAGCTGACACTGGGCTGCCGACAGAGCTTGAGAAACGTGTCCTGCACAACATCCCGCGCTCGATCCAGGTTCCCCGTCAGCCTGCGCGCGTAGTGGACCAGCGGACTCTCGTATCGTTCGAGCGCCCGTTTGATGAACTCGGATTGCGGAGTCGCTGATTCCGATTCCGATGAAAACCCCGAT
>JAYSPO010000456.1:0-9589 GCA_043722015.1 Candidatus Kuenenia sp.
CCGCTAATTGTCAGCGATCCATCGCTCATGAGAACTTTATGTCATAGACGAATCATCGTGTCAATAGAAGTGTCGCAAAACTTTTGGAACGAGCTATAATTGCAGTGCCGATTCCCAATAACTAAGCGGGCCATTGATTTTTTTGCCCCGAACGTTTTCGCTTCTAAAACGTCGCATTGACGGTGGCGGACACGCGAATTCCGCAGCTTAGCTTTGCTGCGGGCCGTTGTTTTTTAACGCGATTCCATGCTCCTGGGAGTGAATCATGCACAGTCGAACTACAGAATATCCGGTAATTCTGTCATAAACTCCAAGTCCACAGCCTGATCTTCCTTTGCCGAGACGGGCATGCGACGCTCCAAAGGCAATAGCACAGTTTTCGGAACAGGTGCCGCAGGTGGATCTTGCGCAGGCGGCACCTGTGTTGCCGGTTTTGCAGTCGGTGGCTCGGGCACCAACTGCTGCGGCTGAACTGGTTGCGTCGGGGCTGGCTGTCGAACTGGCTGTTGCGGCATCGGCTGTTGTTGTGGTGGCATTGGCTGCTGTTGTTGCGGCATTGGCTGCTGCTGCATCATCGGCATCGGCTGACCGGGCATTTGCATCGGGTACGGCTGCATGCCTGGCATCATCTGCGGGGGCATCATCTGCGGGGGCATCATGCCTGGATGCATCATGCCGGGCATCGCCTGGCCCGGCATCATCTGGCCCGGCATCATGCCTGGATACATCATGCCGGGCATCGGTTGCCCCGGCATTCCGTATGGCATCTGCGGCATCATGCCGGGAGCATGTTGGGGCTGTGCGGCTGCTGATTTCGCCCCGATTTTTTTTACGGCTTCCATCTCTCCGATCGGTGCCGTCAGCCGCTTACTCTTCTTCGGCTTGGCTGGTGCCTCGAGTCCGCGCGACACGCGATCTGCATCCGCCCGACTGTCCAGGCGCTTATCGACACTCAGACTCTCATTGTTTTTTGCATCCTTAGTTTTTCGCGCATACAACTCTGCCGGATCTTCAACAAAGCCGCGAACATTTCTAAAGAGCGACATCACTTCCCGCATTTCCGCCGGACGATCCTTAGGTTTCTTAGAGATCAGCTTAAGTATCAATGCGTCCAGTTCTGGCGAGACGTTCGGATTGACGACGGATGGCGGCGTGGGGGACTCACTCAGATGTTTGGCCAGCAAATCACTGGGACTCAGCCCTGCAAATGGTGGAGCCCCCGTCGCGATTTCATAGATCGTAACACCCAGACTGTAGATGTCTGACTGCGGGGTCGGTGATTTCTTCAGGATGATTTCCGGGGCGATATAAGTTCGCGTCCCCATGATGTTCTTCTGCTTGCCACCAACCAGCTTCATTACGCCGGTCTTAATTCGCGTCGCCAGAGAAAAATCGATGACACGCACTTCTCCCGTCTTATTGACCAGCACATTGTCGGGTTTAATATCGCGGTGCAGCCAGCCTTTTTCATTCATGTGTACAAATGCCTGACACATGGCTTCCACAATTTTCTTCAGACGGGACTGCGTTTCCGGAAGATTGCCCGTGATCTGGGTCTTCAAGCTGGGCGCGCGGAAATAATCCATGATGAAGAAGCCATGATCCCTGTTCATCTCCAATTTGTGGTATCGAATCATGGTGGGATGCTCAAACAGAGATCCGACTTTGAATTCGTGCTTCAGGACGCTTTTTGCAATTGGATCCTTCAGTGAATCCGGAAGGAGCAGCTTCATCGCCAGGGGCACGCTCGAGCCAGTCTGAGTCACTTCCCAGATTTGAGTGGACTTGCCGGTCGCCACACAGTTCTTAAGCTCGTAGCCACCGATCAGGTTTTGGTTTTCGCTCACGAGTCTGTCCCCCGCACGCTTCTGGGTCACGAAAGTATCCGACGGTCCGAAATTGTCACGTCCGCCGTTCATGATAGGATAACGTCGCGTTTTCGGCGACTCTCCGGAGTATACGCAGGGCTCCAGGGGGTGCGGGAAGTCGAAACTGCCAACTTATGGCAGGTCGATGGAGAGAATTTCGGTCTTAATCCACGGCGATTCCGACCCACCGAAATCTGCCGCTGAATTGTGGAGATTGCCTCGATCTGACATAGTCCCGTCATGCGGACATTGCAGATTCGAACGAATTGTGGAGTGTCTGCATCGTGATCCGGGGCCAATTATCATCGTGCCCTGCTCTTCCACACGTTCTTTCGAGAGTCGTTTTATGCCGCTGCAGTTTTCCAGGAGCCCGATCAGCAGGTTCGTTCGTGACGTGATTGTCGTGGGTTTGATCTGTCAGGCATGGACTGTCGTCGTATCCGCTGCGGATTCTGTTCAACACTCGATGTTTGCCGGATCGCTCATCCAGCCCGGCGACGACGAAGGTGATATTCTGCGACGATTTGAAGTGCAACTGCTGACGACGAATCAGACTTACTTCTTTCACGTCATTGATGATGCACGCCATGGTTGTCCGTGGTCCGACAGTTTCGGACGCACAGGCCCCGCAGTCGGAACCGACACTGTGCAGCCGCATCTGGTCTATGATTACGATGGCCACGCATATCTGATTGGACTTCCCCCGTTCGTGGTGGCCTTGCCCGCAGACATCGAGCCGGATGCAACATGGGAACAAGCCGGCTGGCAGATGACAGCGATGGAGCAGCGTTCAGTCAGCGGCGTCCCGGCATGGATCGTCGAGGCGCGCGAACGTCGCGGCAGGCAACAGACATTGACTGTGGATGCAACGACCGGCATGACGCTTCGCGCAGAAGCCGATGTGTTCATGGGGCAGGGAGATCAGTTCAAACTCACTCTCGCACGCTCATCGGATAAACCGCTTGATCAAGCCGCATCAGACAAGGTTCCAGAACTGCAGAACGAGCTGCTGGCTTTGCAGGCCGCTCTGAAAAGACGCCCCGACGCGCATTTGAGCGAACTGTCGGCGCGGCAGATTGCCGACGTTGTGGCGGCGTCGGATCGATTGACAACACTCGCCTCCGGTACACCGCTCGAAATGCTTGTGCGCCAAATGAAGACTGATGTTGAGCAACAGCAGAAACGCCTGGAATCAACATCAAGCCTCGCTTCGAAGCTCATGCACACCGATGCTCCGCAATTTGTCCTGTCGCTGATGGATGGCGGGAAACTGGAATCGGAGAGTCTCAAAGGGAAAACCGTCATCCTGCATTTCTGGGACTATCGGGATGCACCGCTTTCTGAGCCATACGGTCAAACGGGATATCTGGAGTTCCTGTTCAACCAGAAGAAGAAGATGAATGTGATCGTCGTCGGTGTGAGTACCAATCCGGATCTGCAAAGCAAAGAGAATCTCAATCGTGGTCGACGATCAGTTCGAAAGCTGTCTGAGTTTATGAATCTGAGTTATCCGGTCGGTCACGACGACGGAGCTCTGTTGAAAACTTTCGGTGATCCGCGCGAAACACGAGGTCAGTTACCACTCTGGATCGTGCTGAATGCAGACGGCAAAGTGGCACACTACCATGCAGGCTTTTATGAAGTCGATGCCGCGCAGGGGCTGAAGGATCTGGAAGCCGTGTTAGCAGAACTGATCCGCGGCAAGTAATTATACTCCGCGCGGTCGGAAATGAGTCTGGCGAGCGGAGCGGCGTGAGCCCTCCGGTACCTCGTTTTTGTACCGGCAAGCTGACGCATGCCGCTCGCCAATTGTCTCACTCATGGCCGCAGGAGAGTATAAGCACCACTAACTCACGCGGCAGATCAGGACTTTCAGGTATTCTGTTTCCGGGCATGTCACGCGGACAGGGTGGTCAGCGGGCTGGCCGCGGTTCTCCAGAACCTGAATATCGCGACCCGTCTGGCGCGCCACTTCAGCCAGCATTTCCTGAAATTCATCCCGACTCACAAGCCCCGAGCAACTGCAGGTGATCAGAATCCCGCCCGGCTTGAGCACCTGCAGACCCAGTTGATTCAGCCGTACATAGCCGGTAATCGCTCGATCCATCCCCCCGCGCGTGCGTGCCATGCGTGGCGGGTCCAGAATGACAGCGTCAAACAACCTGCCCTGCCCTGCCATGGCTTCCAGCGCGGGACGCACATCGTCGCGTTGCCATTGACACCGATCGGCGACGCCGTTGAGTTCTGCATTGGCCTTCGCCAGCTCCAGCGCGGACTCAGACGAATCGATTCCCACGACTGAAGCCGCGCCACCAAGTTTCAGGGCCGTGATGCCAAATCCTCCGGAAAAGCAGAAGGCATCCAGCACCTCTGCTCCTTTCAGATACCGACTTGCCGCAAGACGATTGTCACGTTGATCAAGATAGCAGCCGGTCTTTTGCCCCTGTTGCACATCGACACCGTAATTGACACCGAACTCATCGATGAACAAAGGTCGCGGAGGTTCCTGTCCTGACAGCAATCCATCGACGACATCCAGACCTTCGATTTCACGCATGCCTTTTTCGGTCCGCAGCCAGATTCCTTTTGGATGCACTTCGTTCTGCAGCGCCGTCAGGATAGCATCCCGATGCAGGAACAGGGCCAGACTGGTGAACTGCACCAGCAGGAAACCACCGTAGAAATCCACCGTCAATCCTGACAAGCCATCGGCTTCGCTGAAGATCAATCGGCAACCGGTGTTTGAGGAATTGAGATCAAACATCCGGCGACGAGATTCGACGGCCTGATGAATCGTCGCCTGCCAGAAAGCGGCGTCCAGCGGTCGCTCGAGCTGCCACGAGTACAGCCGCGCTACGATGCGACTCGTCGGGTTGTACAGGCCCCAGGCGATGAAGCGGCCTTCCGAATTGACGAGTTTCGCAATCGTGCCCGGCGGCACGTCCGCCGACTTCATCCCGTTGACACGATCCACGGCACCGACGAAAACCCACGGATGGCGACCGAAGAACGGTTGCGCCCTGCGATTACGTACGACGACTTCGACAAAAGCGTTACCAGGCTCAGATGCTTCGGCAACGGTTGAAGGCACAACTTCCTGTTCAGACATATTTCTTAGCCATCACCGCGCAGGATGCGGTGTTCCATTTCTTCAAGGTAAGCGAGAAGGCGATCACGTTCGTTCGCCAGATGACGAACGCGCAGTAATGAACGCACACGAGTGCGAAGTTCCAGACGATTCACAGGCTTCGTGAGAAAATCGTCGCAGCCGGCGTTGACGGCTTTCTCAATATCCCCGGTTTCGTTCAGAGCGGTCACGATCAGCACCATGATACCTCGGCGCGCCGGGTCGCCTTTGATTTGTGAGCAGACTTCATAGCCACTCATTCGCGGCATCATAATGTCCAGCAAAATCAGATCCGGCTGATGTTTGTCCACCAGCTGCATCGTTTGCTGCCCGTCCGATGCCATCAGAATCTCATATCCTTCATCAGCAAGGTACGCTTCCAGCAATTCACGATTCTGCTGAATGTCGTCCGCAATGAGGACGCGTGAGGAAGAGACATCAATGTCTGAACTGCTATTGCTCATCTGGTCTGCCTGATGATCGATACGTAAATGCTTCGGGCTGCGGATGCAACCGCCCTGGCCTGGTTTCAGCGATGACAAGTACCGGCAGGCTGACACCCAATGGCACTTGGTTTTTGAATTCCGTGTGACCGGCAATGCCAGCGAGCGCGGAAGTATAGAGGAAGCAAGCTGCCGAGAAAATCCCCAGCGGCAAGCTCCGCATTTATGGCGAATCAAAACGATCGGATCAGCATGGACCAGTCCGCAATGCACCGCACAGCCCGATTTTCGCGAGCATCGTCGGGATTGTCAGTTTCGTCGGATGCGGTCGACAGCGGAGCCCAGAAGCCTGCATCAGTCAACAATTTGTGGCTGAGCTCCCGCAGAGCCTTCGCCTGAGCTCCCGGCGTCGCATCCAGCAGGAGCACCGAGTGCCCTGCCCCTTCGACGCTCTGAATTTCGGAACTGGAAAACCAGCCATCCGTCAATGCAATGCCACAAATTGTCGAAGGTCCGCCGAACGTGCATTGCCACGCCATGGATGCTTGTGGACGATCGGCAACCACGACCACGCGTCGCAGATCGGCTCCGGCCTGCGAGACCAGTGCCCGAATCGTCGTCATCACCAGCGGAATATCGTCCGTGGTCAAACGCGCGGATTCCGGATTCTGCGGAATCGCGACCGTCAGGCAATGCGACTTCAGTACCGGCCCCCAGCGAAGCACGATGTCTTCTTCGCTCGTCTTATCGGCGGACAGCAGAATGATGATGCCGGGCATCACCCGACTTGAATCCGATGATGAAAGGACGACACAGCGACCGCGTTCTTCAAAGTTGAATTCGCGGCGCGCGACACCGTTGGTGGTTGACGAAACTGCCGGCGTGTCGGCCGGAGCGCCAGTCGTCGTGTCAGCGTCTCGAGGGACCGCACCTGTCGCACCCGATGAAGGCCGCGATTGCTGAATCTGTTCCAGCACGACGTCGGACAATGCAATCACATTTTCCGGACGATTGGCTGCCGTGATTTCTGCCGTCTGCGTTTTTGTTTCGCCGGGAACACGATACTCAATCTTCGCGACGGATCCCGGAACGAGTTCATCGACCGCGATTGAAAGCTCAGCCAGCGATGCTGTGCCGGCGGCGTTGAGCGACAGGACTTCGATTCCTGCCGGAAGGTTCTTTGCCGAAGTTGGCGAATCGTTGACGACAATCAGCGGCACTGAATCGCTGTCATCTTTGCTGACCTCAGCGTTCTTCTGCAGGATTCCGGGAAGCCTGATCCGAGGAATATCGAGCGGTAGTTTCTGTCCGTCCTCGCCCTTGTCAGTTTCTCCTGCCGCGTCTTTCTCTGTCGCATCCGTGGGCGCGACCGCCGACTCCGTCTGCCTGGCAAGGCGAATGGGCAACAGTCCTAGATACCCTTGCGACACGGGCGGCAACGATGCCACAAGCTCCACCGCCGGCGTCATTTCTTCCTGGCCGCGTCGAATCTTCAGGACCACTGAATCGCCCGCATAGCGCCGTGCGAGTGACTCCATCAGGACGCTGCTGCGCTCCACAGTCTGACCATCAATCGCCAGAATCCGATCTCCCTTGAGCAGTCCGGCACGCGCCGCAGGACTGCCGGGAGAAACACGATCGACAATGACATCGGCATCGAATGCTCCTGCGGGTACAAGCCGAATACCGATTCTGCCTGGTTTCAGATCCAGGCCCGAACGCAGTTTTTCAGCTGAGGCGAGCGCATCTTTGAGGGGTATCGCGAAACCAATCCCGGAATCGTACCATTCAATTCCGGAAGTGGCTGAACCTTCGCTGCCGCGCGGCGACAGGGGCACCAGAATTCCGGCAATCGTGCCATTGAGGCTGACAAGCGGTCCGCCGTAGTTGACGGGCGACACCTTTGCGTCGGTCTGAATAGCCATCCCATGGATGCGATTCAACGCGCTGATGATGCCTACGGAAACACTTGAGGATTCAGCCGCATAGAATCGCCCCAGCGCGATCGACCATTGCCCGACTTCAACCGCATGATTTTCGTCGACCATGGCAGGAGTCCAGCGACCCTCCTTCGCCTTCAGCAGCACGATGCGTCGCACACTGTCCGTAGCAATGATTGACGCATTCGTGCGCTTGCCGGACTGATCTTCGACAAGCACAGCTTCCGGATTGCCTTCCAGCGCAAACTGACTTGTCAGGATTTCTCCGTCCTCCGAGATCACGATCCCTGTGGTCACAAGCGATTGCACAGCATCGCCATCGATAGACTGCTCACCGCCGATCACACGCAAACGCACAATCGACGGTTCGACTTTGCGAATGGCCGCCTGAACAGCCTTGCCCAGGTCGTCACTGGACGCCGACTGGCAGGCAAGCAAGGGAAGCGTCAAGCCAAGCATGACGCAGTTGAATCGCAGGGTTTTCATAAATCGTTTAGCCCAATTGTACCGGCAAGCTGACGCATGCCGCTCGCCAATGCACCGCAATCATCACCGCTTCACCGCCGTCATCTGCAGATCATCCAGATCCAGCTGGCCTTGAGCGCCATTCAAACCGATGCGAATGATCAATTCCTTCGCATTGGAAGGAACGATGACGGTCGATCTTGCATTCTGCCAGCCAAAGCTGCCACGCCATTTCCCCAGTACTGTGGTACCGACTTCGCGACGGATGTTATCGTAAAAATGCACCACCACAGCCGCCTGTTCCGCAATTTCCCTGCCCGGCACGATGCTGTTGCAGCGCACCCAGTAGTTCAGTCGCAGTGTTCCCACAGTTCGCCCATTAATGGCGGAACCCTGCAGCGCCTGCGAGATCAGAGCGGAATCTTTGTTTTCAAACCGTAGACAGTACTTGCCGTCCATCGGTGAATCATCACACATGATGGTCTGCCGCTGATAGTGCCAGCCGTCCGGTTTGTCGTCATCGTTTTCGTCGAGATCAAACGAACCGTTGACGATTTGCGGATGGTCCGGGTCTGGCTGTATGCGGCGAAGATCTTCAGATGCACCGGTCATGGGAACGAACAGTGTCGATGCCAGCCGCTCATCTTTCAGTTCTCCGTTCACTTTCACGAGCAGATGAAAGGACTGCTGATAGCGTTCTCCGACAGGAATGATCATGCGACCGCCTTCCTTCAGCTGATCGATGAGAGGCTGCGGAATGTTCTCGGGCGAACAGGTCACGATGATCTTGTCAAAGGGAGCGTGTTCCGGCCAGCCTTTGAATCCATCTCCATCGAGACAATGCACGTTCGTGTAGCCCAGATCCTGAATTCGCTTCTCAGCCTGTTTTGACAGCGCCGAGACAATTTCAATCGTATACACGTCTTTGACAATCTGAGCCAGCACGGATGCCTGATAACCGCTGCCGGTGCCAATTTCCAGCACGCGATCATCCGGTTGTGGATCAAGCTCATTGGTCATGTAGGCGACGATATAAGGAGGCGAAATCGTTTGCTGATGTCCGATCGGCAGGGCGAGATCTTCGTAAGCCCGTGCTTTTTGAGCGGACGGCACAAATTCGTGACGCGGCACAGCGCGCATGGCCTGCAGCACAGCGGGATTGGTAATGCCTTCGCCTTCGATATGCGCGGTGACCATCTCGTTACGTAACTCACCAAACCGTCGACTCTGCGCGGTCGCAGCTGCAGTCAACGCGCACATGACGCACAAGACACTCAAGGTAACAACTATTCGCGTCAGATGATTTGCCATGATTCAGGAATCCTCTCGTGTGCCGATTTGTGCTAAGTATATCGTGTTCCCGCCGTTCGCAAAACTGCGGAAGTTGAAGAGATCTCCTGGGAGCAATTTTGCCAGCAAATTGTGTCAAACGAAAGACGCGTGTTTGATTAAAAAAAAGGCGATCAGGAATTCCGATGACGCAGAGTGTTGGCATGGGATCACTTAGCGTTTTCATGTCGAAATACATGATCAGAATTCTGCCAACGTCGTTTGACACTGCGTCACACGCGGTTAACATCGCCGCCCGTTGAGTGAGTGAGTACTCGCGGACGAATTCTGCACTCGTCCGCGTTCAAACCTGTAAACAAAGCCAGTCTGTAAGCAACGCCCTGCCTTAGTGGCGACGAGCGATGGAGTGCCTGCGCAAGCTGCGAGCTTTCGCAAATACCCCTGTACTTGTCTGTG
>JAYSPO010000457.1:0-3989 GCA_043722015.1 Candidatus Kuenenia sp.
GGTTGGTAATTTTCAATCAGCTTCGTTTGTGAGTTTTTCCATGAAAGACTCCGACATCGAACCGTGACGGTTAACGCATGATAGAATTCTCGCTGAGGACTCTGGAAATCGTTGACGGTACAGCAGTCTAAGCAAGATCGTTCAGAATTTTCAACACACTGGTCCCGACAGTGAATACGAGTCCGACGAGAAGGATCATAGGGAGCAACACACACGCCCCACCAACTCGACGGAATCCGTCTGTACCGGAGTGTGCGAGCGGTTTGTTGATTTAGGGATTCAAGTAGGGTGTGTGCAGCGGCAGCGGAACACACCAGTCTCAAACGGCTTCCCAAAATGGTGCGTTACGCTCCGCTTCACGCACCCTACAATTAAATCAACAGACCGCGAGCCGCGCTGCCACTCAGGCGGGTGCCATTCGGTGGATCAGCTGCCACGGCTTTTTTTTAACGAAGCGGTTCCAGGCACCATTCTGTAAGCGTCGTTGCATGTGCGGTTTTCTTGAAGAAGCTGCGGTCGGTTTGACGATAAAAGTGGGATATTCCCACTTGACCACTCTCCTGCGGCGTGTATCATAACTTCAGAGTGAAAGTTTCTTGAGGAGAGGAGTGATGACCACCAAGACATTAGATTCGAAGGGTCGAGTTACGCTTGGATCACAATTTGCTGGTCAAACCGTGATCATCGACGTCTCCAACCCGACGTGCATTATGATACGGCCCGTAGTGATGATTCCAGCAGACGAAGCCTGGTTGTACAAGAACCAAACGGCACTGAACCTGGTGCGGGAAGGTTTGAATGACGCTCGGCACGGCAACTTCGCGGAGGCAGGCCCCGACGTCGATGGCGACCTGCGTTGGCTGAACGACGTCGAGGATCAGCGTCGTTAAGACTTCACCTGGAGAAATATGAGCAGGCACCCGCGAAGGTGCTTGTTTCATTGACAGGATCTCAGAATGCACACCGTGAAATGGACGAAAGCCGCGAAGGAATCGTACGATGATCTGAAGGCGAAGGCCCTGTCTCGCAGGGACGCGAGGAAGAAGAAAAAGATCAGAAAATCCTCGGTGGACGAAGGTCTGTTTAAACAGGTTGCGAAAACAATCAGCCTGCTGTGTACAAATCCGCGGCATTCTGGTTTGAAGACACACGAATACGATTCGATTGAGAACCCATACGACAAGCAGAAAAAGGTGTTTGAGGCATACGCGCAAAACCAGACGTCGGGTGCGTACCGCATCTTCTGGTGCTACGGTCCGAACGCCAGGGAACTGACGATCATCGCGATTACACCTCACCCATAGTCGCACGTCAAGCCGAGATCAAATCGTGATCTTTCGATTTCGACTGGTCACATCCCAGTATTCGGTGACCTGGCCTTTGTCGATGATGGCAACTCGGTCATACAGCGCACTTGTCGGACAGATGTGCATCGGAATTGCGAACAGCACATCTCCCGGTTGATATCGCTCGGCGTCGGGCGTGATCAGTCCCATGTGTTCTTCATTGTGACTGTCCTGCACCGCATCAGGCAAATCCGGAAAGAAAACACGGGCACCTTTCGGTGGATCCGCCGCGACGGCTTTGTTGCCAATATCCAGTGTCATGCGGTCGCTCGCCGGACGACTGACGACGCGCGTGACGACCGCAGCAGCAGGCTCAAACGGGAGATCGGGGAAACTCGTTCCGTATCCGGTGTCGTGCAGTACGCAGGTTCCCGGACAGAGTTCGATTCCAGCGTCAGTCATCTCCGCGTAACACGGAAACGTCGGAGTACCCCCGCAAGCCAACGCCGGCACCGATGCACCTGCCGCTTCGCACTTCTTTCGCAGTTCCAGAACGGCGGGCCATTGAGCCGCCACTGCGGCTTTACGTTCAACCAAAGACATTTGTCGCTGATGGCCATCGTAAACATGAAATCCAGCGGCCCGCAGTCCTGGCAATTTAGATGCCTGCAGATAGAGAGTAATCGCAGCGGGATCGCTCGGGAGAATTCCCGTACGATGCATTCCCGCATTGACGTCCAGCATGACTCCGATATTCACCTTTGCTTTCGCCGCCGCCACCGACAGAAGCTGCAGCGGTTTTTCATGGTCAGTCGTCACCGAGAAATGACACGCCGGGAACTTTGCGGCGAGTGCGATGACACGACCAATATTCGGCCCCACAGGGTTATATGCCAAGAGGACATCTGTGGCGCCCGCAGCGGCCAGCATTTCGCATTCGGCGATCGTGGCGGCCTTGTGTTTCGTGACACCTTGCTCCACCCACAGTCGAATAATCTGCTCCATTTTGTGAGTCTTGCAGTGCGGTCGCAATCGACTCGGATGACCGGCCAGGACCAGCATGCTATCAAGATTCGCGAGCAATCGATCACGGAAAATCACCATCGAGGGACTCAGCAAAGTTTCCAATGCAGACGTTTCGACGACAGGCAGAGATTTTGACATGTGGGCGGATCAATCGTGTTAACATTTCACGTCGGAATTATTCCTTCACGTCGCTCATCGTCTTGGAAACCGGCCGATTGCTCAAGGCACTCAAGGAGAAAAGAAAAACTTCCGGAAGTCAGTGTGAAACAGCACAGTTTGTTTGGCGCGGGCTCCGACCGCAACCCATGCCTATTGCTCTGTCAGTGATGGATCGACAGGTTGACAGAGCACCAGGGTAATCGTTTAACGGCAAGCCGCAGGCGTCGTTGCCGCGATTAGCCTGCGGCTCGCCGTTAAACGATTTTTTTGAATCTGGTGGTCGATGCCCGTGAGCTACTTTCGTGCCATTCGGAATTCTGTCAGAAAGAGCCAACTTCGGGCTTCAGCCTGAGTGCCCGGTAGCCGATCATTCAGTTGTACAGAACTGTCAGTGTTCTCGGACGCTGCAGTTTTTCAGAATCGACTTCTGTAACCCCGACGGAGATCTCAAAACAACCGCGTAGGCCGGGATCACAAATGAGTGCACGTTCTAACGTGACTCGATCCTCGTCTGATTCGCAAACGTATCCCCCGTTCGCAGTTCAAGTCGATTCTGAAACAAGCAAAGACCGCGATCAGTTTAACTGGTCGCGGTCTTTCGCGTTGGGATCGATGCCGAATTTTGAGTGGAGAGTGGAGAGTGGAGAGTGGAGAGTGGACCGGACAGCGCGGCCACGGATTTCAAATTTCAAATTTCAAATTTCAAGATCCGTCTGTTCCTGCTTTTCAGAACGCCGAGAGTCGGAGATCAATCGACTGCGTCTGTAAAGACTTGTCGGTCGTCGGTGCCTGAAGTGAATACCGAACGTTGGTTTTCAGTGCGCGTGCATCTGAAGTGCGTTCAAAGCCGTTGGGCTTCGTGGCCGAAGAACGGGTCAGCAGAATTGGCGGCGATTTAGCTGCAGATGGAGTGAGATCCGGGATTGTCGGATATCCTCGGCCAGAAAAGATTGGCTGTTCGCCGTCCTTCCCGCGTTCAGGATTCACCGGCGGTCGGCTGCCGGAATCGACGGCCAGTTGCAGTCCGAAGAACGGAGATCCGGAGTTGCTGTCCAGGTTCATGAACGAACGGTCGTATTTGCATCCAGTCAAACTCAATAACGTGAGTCCAACGATAGCAGCAATTTGCGGTAGATTCTTCCGTCGGTGATTCATGGTACCGTTGGCAGATAGCAAAGTTCAGAACCGGTTCGCCAAGGTTCAGACACCCCGACGATGAGACGGTTTTGTAGCGATTGCCTGCAGCCACATCCATACGAATGCCTGATTTTCCGACTCATCAGCCACCAGCACGAACGGCATGGATTCAAACTTCTCCGTAATTCGCCATCAGTGTGCCGCAGGACCGGCAAAAATTGCCGGAGTGTCACGAAGCACTGGTGGTCAGTCATTAATGGATCGAGGGGTGGCCTGGGTTGGAGGGCACCAGCCAGATCCCCCGGGGCTTCCTTCGCTCCGCTCAGTCCAGCCCCGGCCACCCGATTCATCAAAGCAAGAGTGACAGAGAACCAGCTGATT
>JAYSPO010000458.1:0-1083 GCA_043722015.1 Candidatus Kuenenia sp.
GGAGATATCGGGGTTTGAGAGCGTTCGCGACATCGTTGAGATTGATGACATCAACCCCTTGAACGCTGGCGACCTTGTTGAGGTTGAAGTCGTTCGTGACCACGCGACCTCCCATGCGCTTGGCCAACGCCACCAGACGCTGATCCACCGACATCTCGGCCAGATCCTTATCTTTCACGTCGTACATCCGGACATCGACTTTGGGGTTCTGCTGGAGTTTGGTCAGCACATCGAGTCCGCGGCGGCCACGAATTCTGCGCATCTTGTCGTTGCTGTCGGCAATCGCCTGCAGCTCTTCCAAGATAAAGCTGGGAATGACCAGTTCCGTATCGAGAACGTTGGTGTCCATGATGTCGGCAATCCGTCCGTCGATCAGCGAACTGGTGTCTACGACGAGAGGCCGGCCACCTTTGATCTCTTTGGCAAACTCAACGTACGGGATCACGAAGCGGAAATCGTCCTTCGTCTGCAACAGAAACGAAATGCAGATGTACGGCAGCATGATGGCCAACAGCAGCGCGACCAGCGGCCGAAACACAAAGGGCACGACCGGCCCCATTCCCAAAAACAACAGGTAGGCCAGCAGTGAACCGATCAGCAATCCGAAGTAGACCGCCGAGATCAAATCCAAACGCTTCCGCGGCAGGAACAAATCCACCAGCGTGATACTCTGAGTCATGCCGAGCAGGATCAAGAACGCCTGGAATTTATGATCGGCGATGATTTGCGGAAGACCTTCCTCCGGCTGGATGAGCGCCGCGATCGCGCCAGCGCAAATGAAGGCATAAAGTACTCGAATCACGATTAGCAGCATGGAAGGCTCGTTCTGAAGATCGTCGGTGGAAGGCCCTTCGCGTCCTGACGAACGCACCCACAGAGTCCGCTTCGGCTGACGCGAATCACAACGAAGCAGCACTGGGCGGCAAATTGTAGGTTGTCGCCAACATGAACGCCAGTTTGATACGAAGACTTCGACGGTGCTGCCGCGTGCGTTGATTAACATTCGCCTCACATGTCTCACAATTCGTGAACTCGCACTCTTCGCCAGGGCCATCGCCTTGTTGAATCTGGGAGATGGGGTGC
>JAYSPO010000459.1:0-8182 GCA_043722015.1 Candidatus Kuenenia sp.
GGGGAAGAAAGAATAATGGCGAGCTGCTGGGCGTCAGCCCTCCGTGTATATTCCGCCTCAATTGTCACAAGCTCTAAAACAAGTTCTGTCTCACAACCACACGAAAACAGTGATTGCTGCACATTCGCAGTAGCCACGGAGGGCTGACGCCCAGCCGCTCGCCATTTTAGAACAAGAAAGCCCTCAATTCATGTCCGAGCCACTTACTCCCGCACAACTTCAAGCAGAAGCGGATCAGTTTCGTACCGAGTTTCAAGCCGTCCGTGATGCAGTCGGCAAAGTGATTGTCGGTCAGCAGCGTGTGGTCGAAGCGACTCTCACGGCGTTGCTGTGCGGCGGAAATGTCCTGCTCGAGGGCGTGCCGGGCCTGGGCAAGACGGAACTCGTCAAGGCACTGTCGCAGGTGCTGAAGCTGGAGTTTCGCCGCATCCAGTTTACGCCCGACCTGATGCCGGCGGACGTCATCGGTACAAACATCATGACGACCGACGATGCCGGAAAATACCGCTTTGAATTCCGCCAGGGCCCGATCTTCACCCAGTTGCTGTTGGCCGATGAAATCAATCGCGCGACGCCTAAAACCCAATCGGCGCTGCTCGAGACCATGCAGGAAGGCACAGTCACGACCAGCGGCACGACATATACTCTCGATCCGCCGTTCTTCGTCCTCGCAACGCAAAACCCGATCGAACAGGAAGGCACATTCCCGCTGCCTGAAGCGCAGCTGGACCGATTCATGTTCAAGGTCGTGGTGCCGTTTCTGTCGCGGGAAGAATTGAACGAAGTCGTGACGCGGACGATTCTGAAAAGGAAAGTTGAATCATCAAAGGTCATCGACGGGCCGCGTATTCTGCATCTGCGAACGATCCTGGATCGCGTCGTGGTGAGTGACCCGATGCGAGACTATGCGTGCCGCATGGTGCTCGCCACGCATCCGGATTCTCAGTTTGCGACTGAACGAGTCAAAAAGTATCTGCGCTGGGGGGCTAGTCCGCGAGCAGCACAGGCGCTCATTCGTTCTGCCCGCGTGCGGGCACTGAGTCTCGGCCGCGCGCATGTTTCGTTCGACGACATTCGTCACTTCGCCCAGGAAGTCTTACAGCATCGAGCATTATTGAATTATGACGGTCAGGCCGAAAATATTTCGATCCGTGATGTGATCGAAGAATGTGTCACCAAACTTCCGATGGATGCGTAATCAAAGTAGGCCGGACCGCAGCGCAGCGAAGTTCCGGCAGATCGCTGAATCATTGATCAGGCAATTAGCGAAATTATACATAACATCGTTTAACGGCGAGCCGAAGGCGGAGGAGTATGGGGCAAATTCGCCTACGCCTGCGGCTCGCCGTTAAACGAGGGGATCCAAAGTGTGACAAATATAAACGCAACACAACTCACAACGCTCTTCGACAATTCCACGCTCAACCAGATCGAGCGGATGAGGTTAAAGCCGAACCGCCGCCTGACCAATCGCGCTCGTGGCGAACACCTGTCGGGCAAAGGCGGCAGCAGTACGGATTTCGCCGACTTTCGTGACTACGTCGCCGGGGACGATCTGCGTTACGTGGACTGGAACATTTTCGCGCGTCTGCGGCGCCCGTACATCAAACAGTTTCAGCACGAAGAAGAAATGCATGTCGTGTTGCTGGTCGATGCCTCCACTTCGATGCTGTTTGAAGACAAAATGCTGCGCGCCAAACAGCTGGCAGCGGCGTTCGGCATTATGGGGCTGCAGAATGTGGAGCGTGTCAGTGCGTATGCCATTCATGCGCGACAGGATCAGCCATGGATGCTGCCGCCGGGGGCCGGGCGCACGCGGATCCGCAAGTTGCTGAAGTTTCTGGAAGATGTCGAAGGCGGCGGCATCATTCCGATCGAAAAAGCCATTGAGACGATGCTGCGGTTTCATCGCGGTCGCGGAGTTGCCATCATCATTAGCGATTTCCTGACGTTTGGTGACGTCAGTCGTCCCATGAATTTGCTCTACAGCGCCGGACTGGAAGTGTGGGGACTGCAGGTGCTTGCCGAATCGGAAATCAATCCCAACGTGCAGGGCGACCTGCGATTTGTGGACAGTGAGACTCAGGAAACGCTCGACATTACCAATGCGTCGGAGCTGCTGAATGTGTATCAGGATCAGCGAATCTGGCTGCAGGACGCATTGCATTCGATGTGCCGCAGTCGGCAGGGACGATTTATGTCTGTCAGTTCCGGTATGACGTTGCCAACCATCCTTTTTGAACATCTGTGTCGACAGGGGTGGATTCTGCGATGAAATGGCCAGGCTTCGTCAATCTGTTCGGTGCATGGTTTCTGCTGGCGCTGATTCCTCTGATCATTCTGTACTTCCTGAAGCTGCGCCGGCCAAGAATGGAAGTTCCGTCGCTTGCGCTGTGGCAAAGCGTTGTGAATGATCAACGGGTCAATTCTCCGTTTCAAAAGTTTCGCCGCAATCTGTTGTTGTTGCTTCAGATTCTGCTGCTCTGTCTGCTCGTGCTGGCATTAATGCAGCCGTTTCTTCGGGCAAATGCCGAAGTCGCCGAATATAAACCGCTGCTGATTGATTGTTCGGCGAGCATGTCGGCCATTGATGAAACTACCGGCAAGACGCGACTGGAACTGGTCAAGGAACGCGTGCGTGAGCAAATCGATAACCTGACCGGCGATCAGCGCATCGCTCTGTTTTCATTTTCGAATACCGGGCGGCGTGTGACAGAATTCAGCAATGATCGTCGCGCTTTGCTGAAGGCGCTGGAGGCGCTGCAGCCGACGGATTTGCCGGGGCAACTGGATGACGTGCTCCGGATGGCGGCGGCGTATACCAGGACGTTTCCGATTGAGACCGTCACGATCATGACGGACGGGAATCTGCCGGATCAGGTGGACTTTGAATTGCCGTTTTCTCTGGATGTGCAGCGTGTGGATATCGGCGGGCCTAATGTCGGAATCACAGAAATGAGTGCGCGTCGCAGCGGGCCGGAGGAATGGGAAGTGTTCGTGCGGGTCTCGGCGTCATCCATTGACCTTCGAGGTGCAGAGCTGCAGTTGTGGGAAGATGGTCAGCAGAAGGAATCGCATCAGGTAGAAGTGTCGAGCGAAGAATCCGAACGGTTGGTGTTTCCGGTAAGTACAAGTCAGTCGAAATTGCTGGAAGCGAGGCTGGTGCCCGCAGGTTTCGATTCGCTGACCGTGGATAACAGTGTCTGGTTGACATTGCCGGCGGCGCGACCGCTGAAAGTCTGGGTGTCGCCGAAACTGGCGTCATGGCGTCATGCCGTGCGCGTGCAGCCGAATCTGGATCTGGAAGAATCGGAAGGTCCTGAGCCGCGCGGTGCGGAGTATGATTTACTCATCGTCGATGAAGACGGGGCGGGCAGTGCTGAAGCGGCTGTGCGGTTGTTCGTTGGTGTTGTTCCAACAGATCTGCAGGGATTCATCAAGGTCGAAGAAGACGTGTCCTATGTCGTCGATTGGAATCGCACGGCACCGATGCTGCGGCATGTGCAGCTTGCGGACGTGCAGATTGGTGAGCAACCCAAACTGGCAGTCGGAGCAGCGACAAAAGACCTGGAAGAACGTGGTTATGAAGTTCTGATCGACGGCAATGCCGGACCACTGATGCTGCAACGGCGTGAAGGACTGTCGGTCTCGTACTGGTTTACGTTTCACACCGATCGATCGACACTGCCGTACCGCGTGGGCTTTCCGATTATCGCCGCGAACGCGGTTGAGGCCGCCTTGAAGCAGGCTTCGTTGTCCGATGTCGCAGCAGCGCCCACGGGAGTATTGCCTCCGATTTCTGTCGATGGCAATCGATCGTACACAATCAGGACCCCGGACGGAGAATCGCTGGCAGCGGAGTCGAACGTGGCCGGAACGCTCGAGGGTATCGCAGCATCCCGAGTCGGCCGCTACGACGTCATGGACGGAAACAACCTGGTCACTTCGATCGGAACCGGCCTATTGAGCGGCACGGAGACATCGTTGAAACCTGTTGAAGAACTGCGGTTTTCGGAACTGACCGTGGCAACGGATGAGGCCAGGCAGCTGGATTCTGACAAACCATTCTGGTGGATTCTGGCGTTGTTGGCGTTCGGCGTGTTGATGTTCGAATGGTGGTATTTCCAGCGTGCGCGAGGAGCGATGGTATGAGGGAAATAACCAATGACCAAATTCAAATGACCAATGAATCTCAGGGACATTGCGTGTGCCGCAACGCGGCGGAATGTGAAAGCCTGGGGCATCGCCCCAGGAATCGGACTTCGAACTTCAAAGCGTTGAAAGGCAATGCCGCGAAGGGTTATCTATCGATAAAACCATTGGTTGGACACAATCCACGTGATTTCTCGGAATGTGATTCAGTCCCGGAGGGACGACAAGATGTAGCCACGGGCGCGAGCCCGTGGTACGCGATGATGGAGCGTCGGAAGTCCCGAAGGGACGACAGGAATAGCGACGGGGTTGTCTCATGTCGTCCTTTCAGGACTGAAAATCACCTGTATTTCTCTAACCACGGGCTCACGCCCGTGGCTACAACCTGCCGCCACATTCGTGGCTCAAACGCAGGATCGATTCACGCGCTATGCCTTTCACGAGTCCCGTTTTTTTGCGGGAAAGTACCTTTGGCACGAATCGCAATCTTGTGCATGTTGCTGTTCATGTCCCGCACTAGCGTCGCGCAGGAAAAACCAGCGATCCGCATGAAGATGGAACTGATGTCAATTCGTAATCGATCGTCAGGACCTTTGCCGGTCCACATCAAACTGGAATACAACAAGCCGCAGATTCTGGAGGGCGACCTGGAACTGGCGATTTATGATTCCGTTGATGTGATCTCGTCCGATGACCTGATGGCTTCGCTGCGATACGAAGGGATTGTGCTGGCTGGCGCGGATTATGAATTCAACATTGTGCTGCCACCGCTGAAAACAGCCGTCACTCAGAACTGGGCAGTGGTCGCGTCGTTTGTCACCAAACAGGGCAGGATTCAACTCACGTCTTTGCCGAACAGGCCGGGTAGCGCGGAGCCCTTTGATCTGCTGACTACGAGCCCGATGGAACGCGGTGTTTTGTTGTGTTCGTGTTTCAAGGAAACGCGGCGACACAGCGAATCGGCCAATCGGAAATTTCTGGAAACTGCATTATCGCTGGATAACTACAACCCCATTTATTCCCAAATGAAAGCTGACAATCCCAATGAAGTAGACGCAACGCTTACCGGGATTCAGAGGGTTGAGATTATGGGGCGGACGATCATCCATTTTGCGGGACAATGGTCTTCCAAAGACCTGCCGCAGGATCCGCTTTCGTATTGTGCGTTTGATGTCGTCTTGCTGGGCGATGAATCACTGGCAGCATTGCAAAAGGAGCAACTGGATGGACTGACAGCGTGGGTTCGAGCCGGGGGCAGCGTCTGCATCGTTCCGGATGTCCCGATGAAGCCGCTGCAACTGGAGTTTTTGCGAAAACTGTTTGAACAGGGTCTCGACAGTTCTGCAAATCTGGCGCTGGATGCCGAGGGCCGGTTACTCGTTGTCAGCGATCAAAACACCCCGATCCTCATGAGTCACTGTGGTCTGGGGCGTGCGGTGCTGTTGCCGGCCTCAAACGATTTTTCTGCGAACGTGAGAAAGGAAGAACTCGGTTCGATTGTCGCTTTTCTGTGGAAGGTCCGGAAGGATCAACCGGTCGGGCAGGGGCAAAACTGGATCTCCCCCGACGTTCTACAACGCCTGAAGTCACAGGGCGTCAATGTGGAACGGGATGAAGAAGGAATCTACACGCGCGATGAACAGTACCGGTACTCCGCCAATCGAGAGAAAGACGGAAAATACTACTTCGATCTCCGTCAATTGAAATCCCAGTTTGGAATCGATGACCGCCTTAGTCCTCAGGCTGAGCCTTTGTTGTCGGTCACCGAGCAGGCATTGATGCCCTCTGATGTGGAAATGGTGCCGACGTGGATTATCGGGATGATTCTGATGGGATATGTCGCCGCGATCGGGCCAGGAGATTATTTTCTTCTCGGATGGCTGCGGTTAAGAAAATACACATGGGTGCTGTTCCCTGTCATTACCGGCATCTTTACGCTGCTGACCGTGATGGTGGCCAATGCGTTCATGGGCAGCGACGATACCGGCGGCAAACTGGTCATCACTGACCTGGCGGACAATGGTATGCCCGTTCGCCAAACAACGCTGGAGACGCTGTACTACAGCTCGCAGGCGAATGTTCGAAACGATCATAAAGGCGAATTGGTTGTGTTGTCGGAGGATAATTTTACGAACGCGGACTACTACAACCAATATGGACAACCGGAGCAGAGATCGCAGGATTCGCCGTTGAGCTACAGCGGGCATTTCCCGCAGAACTACAGTGTCAGCCATCGTGTGCAGCAATGGTCGCCGGTTTCGCTGCGAACGTTGTCGCTGGAACCACAGAAATCCGACGTTCCGCCGATCGACTGGAACGATGTCTCACTGCTGACGACGCCTGAAGGCAACACACGGCTGAAGGCGGCGATGACGCAATTCATGATGGCGGAACAGAAGAAATCTTCGACTCCCGTGCAGTGTTTTGCGGTGATCTATCATGAATCAGCCGTGTTGAACCTGATGGGGCAGATTCCCACGAAATTCTTTGAAAAAGACAGATATGGACGGTATCTGGATCCAACTCAAAATCGATATCAACTTGGCCAACAATCGCCATCCCTCACGATGCTCAGCAGTCTTCCGACCGTGAAAACTTCGCAGACAAATATCTTCGGTCTCGTCAGTCAGATCGCGCCGCATGGAGCAGGTTCACTGGAAGACCTGGCCTTTCTGGACAGTTCGGATCCCAGCCAATGGGCGTTGGTGATTATTACGCAACAGGGCGAGAATTTTGAAGTGTTCAGAAAACTGTATTTCGTTCAGCCGTAGGATGGACATTCTTGTCCGTCGTCTAGTTGTAGGGACTGTCGTCTTAATCGTTTAACGGCAAGCCGCAGGCGTCGGTGCCAGGTTTCGCCTACGCCTACGGCTCGCCGTTAAACGACAATGCCGACATTGGAGATTAAGACGACGGTCGCCCTGGCTGGTTGCTGAATCACATTGAAAGAAAGCTCGGACAAGAATGTCCAAGCTACATGAATCGCAGGACTTAAACGATGTCGATGACCGAACCAACGATAATGGCAATTCCGCCGAAACCGAAGCCGCTGGCGATCTGTATTCGCGATCTGCGAGTCAACTACGGCAAGTTCGAAGCCGTGAAAGGGATCTCGCTGGATATTCCGCATGGCGAGGTCTTCGGATTTATCGGTCCGAACGGTGCCGGAAAATCTTCGACGTTTCGTGTCCTTGCCACGCTGCAGCCGAAGTTTCGCGGGATGGCTCTGGTGTGCGGGCTGGACGTACTGAGTCAGCCGCAGCAGGTTCGTGACGTGATGGGCTTCGTGCCGGACTTTTTCGGAGTCTACGAAGACCTGACGGCCTTGGAATACCTGCATTTCTTTGCGGCGGCGTACAAGCTGCCGATGTCGAAACGCAAGGGGACGATCGATGACGTGCTGGCGCTGACGGATATGACGCACAAAGCGGATTCGCCGGTGGACAGTTTGTCCCGAGGCATGAAGCAGCGTCTGGCCCTGGCACGCGTGCTGTTGCATGATCCGAAAGTGCTGCTCCTGGATGAGCCATCCAGCGGACTTGATCCACGGGCGCGCATTGAAATGCGGGAACTGCTCAAAGCCCTGCGGGAAATGGGCAAGACGATCATCATCAGCAGTCATATTCTGCAGGAACTCAGCCAGTTGTGTACACGGATCGGGATTATCGAATTAGGGCACATTGTGGCTCAGGGTTCACTGACCGAGATTTACCGAAAGTTGCAGTTAATGCGCGTGATCCACGTGCGCGTCGAAAATCCAGCAGACGATCTGCTGGATCGCGTGCAGAAAATTCCGGGTGTCGGTTCGGTCGAGACTCAGGTCGATCGTTGGGCCATAAAGCTTCATGAAGATCTGATGTCGGTGGCTGATCTGCATCAGGCGCTGGTGGAGCAGAAAGCCCGGCTGACAATGTTTCAGCCGGAAGCGATGGATATGGAAACTGCCTTCATGAAGCTGACAGAAGGGAAGACCGTGTGAGCATCCTCGGCATCATCCCGGAACTTCCACTGCTGCGGCGGGAACTCACTG